>JAYSFH010000001.1:0-31024 GCA_041913405.1 Dongia sp.
CGGGCCCGCACCGTCGTAGTGGCCGTGGCTGCCCTGCAAGCCGACGGTCCAGGCATCGATGCCGTAGCTGATGCCGCCGCCGGCGACCCAGGCATTGTTGTCTTCGCCGCCGGTGTCGAAGTACTCCGTCACCGCGCCGATGCCGAAATTGCCGAAGGTGACGTTGAGGCCGGTCTGATAGGCCTGGCTCTTGCCATCGTTGCCGCCGTCGGTGCCGTTGAACTTGGCCTGCCAGGAGCCGCCGCCGCCCCAATCGATGCCCCAGCCATCGCCGGCGTAACTGTAAAGGGCATAGGCGGCGAAGCTGTGATGGGCGGTGCCGTCAGGGTTGCGCGGCGTGCCCGGGCCGTTGACGCCGTCCTGGGTATAGTCCTCGGCATTGTTGCTCGGCGTGTAGGCGACGATCAACTGGAAGCCGCTGAAGTTCGGCGTCGAGTAGACGATCGACTGTGAGTTGCCGAGCACGTCGGTGCAGGCAGAGTTGGAGCCGATCGGATCGTTCGAGCCCCAGTCATCCGGCGAGAAGGCGGAGAAGTTGGCGGTCGCACCCGGCGGCAGGATGCAATAGCCGCCGATCGGGCCGTCCTGCGAGCCGATCTGCACCTTGCCGAATCCGCCGGACCAGTAGACGAAGGACTTGTCGATCTGGTCGCCGGCGGTCTCGCCTTCGAGTTCGATGCGGGCGCCGACGGTCAAACCGTTGTCGAGCGTGGTCTCGCCCTTGAACCAGATTTCGGCGTTGTGGGCGAGCTTGTCGGTGTTGCGGTGGTTGCCGAAGTGGCCTTCGCTCTTCTTGTCGAAGACGCCTTGATAGACCGTCTGGAAGAAGCCGCCGATGTCGAGCTTGACGCCGTCCGAAGCTTGCGCAGCGCCGGTCAGCGCCGCGACGCCTGCCAGCGTCGTGCTGCCGAGTAGAAATCGTTTCATGTCGAGTGCTCTCTAATTTGCAGTCGCCGGCCGGCGACCGCCGTTGCCCCTCTTGATCCGCGCGCCCCGTCTGCCGATATGAGGGTCCAGCCGAGTTGCGTCTGGAGCTTGGCTGGGGCGCTTTGGGCGGATCGTCGTTGATCTTGGCGGGAGCGGCGGTGGCCTTGGAGCACTGGGATGCGGCATTTGTGCACCTCCTCGTGCCGAAAGGAATTAGAAGGGAATGTCAGGTGACACCAGTGATGAGTGCTCAGGTGGCAACTGAAGGGATTTCAGCGACGCCCTCACTGCATGGCGTGCGCACAACCCTGCGCGCCGTCGGGGCATTGCGTCGGCGCGACGCGCGGATTCTCCGCGCGTGATGCAGATGCGCCACAGGACGCCGCAACCGGCGCGCGCGGCGTTGCAGCGGATCTGATTGGAGAGGCCGGATGCCGGGGCGGCTAAACCAGGAAGGCGATCGCCGCGACCAGCACGGCCAGCAGGGCGCCGGCCTTCACGCTGCGCCAACGGACATCGTAGTGGCGCGAGGCGTAGTCGTCGGGTTCGGGGGAGTTCAGTGACACAATTCTGTTCCGCATATTCTTGCACGCGATCGGGACCGGCCGCGCCGGTTCTGGAGGTCGATCCGCGTGACCAGATGGCGCCGATCGGAGCCGGATCAAATGACGAGTGCTCAGGGGTGCCGTGAGCGAAGTGCAATTCAGGCTGCTTGACCTCAATCTGCTGCGGGTCTTCGACGCGCTGATCGAAGAGCGCAGCGTCACGCGCGCGGCGGCGCGGCTGCACATCACGCCCTCTGCGGTGAGCCACGCCCTGGCGCGGCTGCGCGACCTGTTCGAGGACCAGCTGTTCGTGCGCGGGCCGCAAGGCATGCAGGCCACGCCGCGCGCCGCCGAGATCGGACCCAGGCTGCGCGATGGTCTCAATCAGCTGGAGATGGCGCTGACGCCGCGCGCTTTCGAGCCCCTGATGAGCACCCGTGTGTTCACGATCGCGTGCAGCGGCTACATCTGTGCGGTGCTGCTGCCGGAGCTGATGCGGCGGATGCGCGTGCAGGCGCCGAACACCAAGCTCGTCGTGCGCTCGCTCGAGGCCGGCGTGGTGGCGGCGCTGGAGGCCGGCCAGGTCGATCTGCTGGTGGGCGGCTTCGGCCATATCCCCGACCGGTTCCATTCCGAGCCGCTGTTCCAGGATGCCGCGGTCTGGCTGCTCGGGCGCGACTATCTCGACCCCAAGACCGAGGTCTCGCCGGACCGCGTCGCGCGGCTGCCCAAGCTCAGCGCGATGTCGGGCGGCAATGCGAACCTGATCGAGGGCGTTGTCGTCGAGAACGGGTTGGAGCGCCGGGTTTCGCTCGACGAGCATAGCGGCGTGGTCGGCGTGCCGCTGGGCGACCGTGACGGCGGCCCGATCCTGGCTTCGATCCCCTACTCTTCCGTCGCACCGCTGATCGTCAAGCACAGCGACATGGCGGCGCTGCTGCCGCGCCGGCTCGCCAAACTCTTCGTGCAGAGCTTCGACCTCGACATCGCCGAGCCGGATGCCGACTTGACGAAGCTCGAGATCCTTTCGCTCTGGCATCGCGAGCACGGCAATCACGCGGCGATCGCCTGGTTCCGCGGCTTGCTCGCCGAGGTTGCGGCGGTTCTCTAGGCCTTGGCTTCTCGGGTGCCGAAGATCGCGGTGCCGACGCGCACCAAAGTGGCGCCGAGCCGGATCGCGCTCTCGTAGTCGCCGCTCATGCCCATGCTCAGTCCGGTGAGCTGGTTGCGGGCGGCGATTTCGCGGAGCAGGGCGAAGTATGGCGCCGGTTGCCGTTCGGCAGGCGGGATGCACATCAGGCCCGCGATCGCGAGGCCGAGCTCGTCGCGGCAGAGCTTGATGAAGGCGTCGGCTTCACGCGGCATGATCCCGGCCTTCTGCGGCTCCTCGCCGATGTTGACCTGGATGAAGAGTTCGAGCTTGCGATTCTGCCGCGCCAGCTCCGCGGCGAGCGATCGCGCAAGCTTCTCCCGATCGACCGTCTGGATGACGTCGAACAGAGCCACCGCATCCTTGACCTTGTTGGTCTGCAGCGGACCGATCAGATGGAGCCGGAGCTCCGGATGGCGGCGCTTGAGCTCAGGGTATTTGCCTTGTGCCTCCTGGACACGGTTCTCGCCGAAGACCGCCTGGCCCGCGGCAAGCGCCGCTTCGACCGCTTCGGCGGGATGGGTCTTCGCGACCGCGACCAGCGTCACGGCGCCGGGATTGCGGTTTGCTTCGCGCGCGGCGGCGGTGATCTTGGCGCGGATCTCGCGCAGATTGGCGGTGATCGGCGTTTCCATCCGGGGAATTTGCCCGGTTGGAATCCCGAATGCGAGCGAAAAGACCGTGCGGATCAGAAGCTGATCGCGCTGCCGATGCCGAACTCGAAGGCGGCGTAATTGTCGTCGCTGTCCGGGGTGTTGTCGCGCGGGTCGCGATACCAAGTGTAGCCGATGTCGGCATCGAGAACGATGCCCGGCGCGAGGTCGTAACTGCCGGTCAAGACGACGCGATCCAGCTTGATGGCGCTGTCCGTGCCGTTGCCGTCGCCGAGCGGGTCGCCGTCGTAATTGCCATGACTGTATTGCAGGCCGAGGCCCCAGCCTTCGGCGTAATAGGCAGCGCCCCCGCCTGCGACCCAGGTGTCGTTGTCGCTGCCGCCGCGGTCGAAATATTCGTAAGCCGCGCCGAGCACGATCGAGCCGAAGGAGAAGTAGCCGCTGGTCTGATAGGCCTGGCTGCGGCCATCGTTGGCGTCGCCGCCGGTGCGGTTGAACTTGGTCTGCCAGGAACCACCGCCGCCCCAAGTCATGCTCCAGTCTTCGCCTTCGTAAGTGTAGGTGGCGTAGGCGGTCACGATGTGGTGCGCGGTGCCGTCGGGGTTGCTCGGGGTGCCGGCGCCGTTGACGCCGACCTGGGTGTAGTCGCTGGCATTGGCGCTCGGCGTGTAGCTGACGGCGAGTTGAAATCCGCCATAGGTCGGCGTGGTATATTGGATCTTCTGCGCATCGCTGTCGGCGCTGAAGCAGTAGGAGTTGGAGCCGATCGGTGTGTTGGCGGCCCAGCCGGTCGGGCTGAAGGCGCCGAAGTTCCATGAGCCGCCCGGCGGGCCCGGGCATAGATTCTCCATGGCGTCGTTCTGCGTGCCGATCCGGACTTCGCCGAAATCTCCGCTCCAGAACACGTAGCTGTTGTCGATCTGCTGGTCGCTTTGCTCCGCTACGAGCTCGATGCGGGCCCCGATGGTCAGCCCGTTGTCCAGCTCGGTCTTCCCGGAAAAGTAGACTTCGGCGTCATGCTTGAGACCGTCGACCGTGTGCGGCGGGCTGAAGACGCCTTCCTCCTGATCAGGTTGATCGTCGAACTGCGCGACATAGGCGCTGGTGAAGTAGCCGCCAACGTCGAACTGGATTCCGTCCGACGCCGATGCAGCGACGGCAACGACCGTGGATCCAAGCCCGACGAGCATGGATGTGCGCAGCAATCTCTTGCGCATAGGCGGTTGATCCCCACGCTTCGCTGCCCTGCGAAGCCCCCTGCCCGATCGACGCGCCCCCGCTGCGCCTGAGCGCGACCAGTGTCGATTTTCGGAGGATCGAAGTCAATCGGCCCAAGCGCTGATATCCGCCGCTGCGCAAATCACTCGGCCGGGGAGCACAAAAGAAGAAGGGGAAGCGGTTGCCCGCTTCCCCTCAAGCACTCAGTTCGTCCGAGCCTGGTTGCCCAGGCTGGGTTCGAACTTAGAACGTGAACTTCGAACCGATGCCCACGTCGAAGGCGGAGTAGTCGTCGTTGCCTTCGTCGGTGGTGTTCGCAGTGTCGTGGAACCAGGTGTAACCCAGTTCGGCGTCGAGCAGGACGCCCGGGCCCATCTCGTAGCTGCCCGTCAGGATGATGCGGTTGTTGTTGTCATGGCCGCCGTCACCGTTGCCGCCGCCGGAGCTGGAGGCATAGAAGGTGCCGTGGCTGCCCTGGATACCAACGGTCCAGGCATCGACGCCGTAGCTCGCGCCGCCGCCGGCGACCCAAGCGTTGTTGTCGTCACCGCCGTTGTTGTAGTACTCGAAGATACCGCCGACGGCGAAGCCGCCGAAGGTGACCGTCAGAGCAGTCTGGTAGGCCGAGCTCTTGCCGTCATTGGCGCCTTCGGTGCCATTGAACTTGCCCTGCCACGAACCGCCTCCACCCCAGTCCACGCCCCAGCCGTCGCCGGCGTAGGAGTACGTGACATAGGCGCCGAAGGTGTGGTGCGCGGTGCCGTCCGGGTTGGCCGGAGTGCCGGCGCCGTTCATACCAGCGTCGTTATAGTCGTTGGCGTTGTTGCTCGGGACGTAAGCGACGACGAGCTGGAAGCCAGCGAAGTTCGGCGTGGTGTACTTGATCTGCGTCGACTCGTTCGAGACGTCGCTGCAAACCGAGTTCGAGCTGCGCGGCTGGTTGCCGCCCCAGGAAGCCGGGGAGAAGCCCGAGAAGTTCGCGGTCGCTCCCGGAGGGAACACCGGGCAGGCGCCGATCGGACCGTCCATGGTGCCGATCTGGACCTTACCGAAACCGCCGGACCAGTACACGAACGACTTGTCGATCTGGTCAGCGGACTGCTCGCCTTCGAGTTCGATCTGCGCGCCAACGGTCAGGCCGTTGTCGAGCGTGGTCTCACCCTTAAAGTGGACTTCGGCGTTGTGCAGGATGCGGTCAACGTTGCGATGGTTACCGAAGTGACCGTCGCTCTTGTCGTCGAAGACGCCCTGGTAGACGACCTGGAAGAAGCCGCCAACGTCGAGCTTGATGCCATCGGACGCCTGCGCGGCGCCGGCAACGGTGCCGACTCCCAGCAGGGCCGTGGTACCCAGAAGAACTTTCTTCATCTCGAGATTCCCTAAGTTTGCGATTGCCACCGATACCGGTACCGATATCGGATGCCCCTCGTCCTCAGGTCGATTTGTTCGGTACGTTCTGCCGTCTTGCCCGCCCCGTTGGTGTTCCTTGCGGCGTGCGGACGCTCGGAACCGGGTCACTGGTGATAGACAGAACAGGCCGAACAATCCCACCGACCTGGAAACAGCGAAACCTTCTCTAAACCCTGTCCGGGTGTCAAACCATTTGAGGCAAAGCCTGTGGCATTTTTCCAAATCTGTGGCGAGGCTGCCACAGTTCGCCCTAAAGACCTGATTCCGTGAGCGTCGCAGGTGTGGCAGCAAAACGGGATGGGGACCTGACGACACAGATTCGCACGACCGGAAAGCCTAGGGTCAGCGTCCAAGTTCGTTCCGCTAAAATTCCCCTCAAATGCCGATAATAGGCGGGCAATCCTATAAAATGCCGCCGCGACCCCCCGGTGTGAGGCTGGGGATCGCCGGGAGGCGGGGGATTCTCAGAGCGGCCAGTAGCCGAAACGCTCCATCTGCTGCTTGTGCGCTTCGACCACCCGATCGACCTGGGCCTTGCTGAGGGCGGTCCGCCACTGATCCGCCTTGCCGACCCGGAAGAACTTTTCCGCCTTGTAGGAGCGCTCGCGGAAGCCCTTCTGGTCCTCCTGGCCCCGCAGGTTCTCGAAGGACGAGGCCTGGATTGCCCGCTCGATGCGGCTGCGCTCCGGGTTGAGGCCGAGAAAGCGCGCCACGCGGGTGAAGGTGACCAGCGGCTTCTTCAGCATGTCCTCATAGCGCGCCACATGCAGCCATGGCCCCGGCGCATTGGTCCAGCTGAGCACATGGGTCGACCAGTCCTTGTGGATCTCGAACACCAGCTGGTCGCCGGTCTTGGTGCCGTTGCGCGGGTCCGCCATGACGTCGATCGCCTCGTCGAGCGTGCTGCCGTAGTGATCGGCCAGCGAAATGCAGACATCGAGCGGGTTGCGGACGATGTAGATGGCGCCGGCCGTGAGATCCATCTGGATCATCGGCAGGCCTTCAAACTCGACATGCGCGTTGTGCGTCTTGACGAAGACGTCGTCGGTGCTCATCCGGCCGATGTCGCGCTGGGCCTTCCAGCGGGTCTCCATGACCTCCCGGCTGGTCCAGTCCTGCCAAGGCTTCGTCAGGTAAGGCTTGTAGAATGCGATCGTCGAATCGCTGAAGGAAAATTCGCCTAAGCGATTGATGTCGTATGCCTGTTGGGGATTGCGGAGCAAGTTGTGCAGATAGGCCCGCATCCAGGTGTTGCCGGACTTGGGGTAGCTTGCCATCCAGATGAGTCGGCCCATGTTCGGTTCGGATCTGCCTTGGAGGTTGGCTGGAGGAGCGGTCCCACGGTTCTCGCCCTGATGGACCGGCCGGCGGCGAACCGCCAAATCCACAGGTCGCCAACACGTTACAGCCCTTGCACCCTGCCCGCTCTTGACCCGAAAGCCGCAAATCGCTTAGGTCTCATCGGCTTCGGCGGGTTGCAACAAGCGCTAACCGCGGCGACCGCCGTTTATCTGGGAGCAGCAAGGGCCGTCAACATGAAAATCGAAGCCTTTCGGGGCTGGACTGCCTTTGCCAGGCGTTTGCTACCCATTGTTATTCTTGGCGTTCTTTGCAGTTATCTCAGCGCCTGCAACTTCTCGGTCGGCGGCGATCCGAGCTACCCGGAGGACCGGGACCGCAGCGAGCGCGGCGCCGGCGCCACCAGCGGCTCGATGTTCGGCGAAGGCGGGCTGTTCGGCGACAGCAGCAAGGACAGCACGGATAGCGGCGGCACCGGTGTCGGCGTCAACAGCCTGCTCTGGCGTGCCTCGCTCGATACCATCTCCTTCATGCCGCTGGTTTCGGCCGACCCGTTCGGCGGCGTGATCATCACCGACTGGTATACGCCGCCGCAGACTCCGAACGAGCGGTTCAAGGTCAACATCTACATCCTCGGCCGGGCACTCCGGGCCGACGGCATCCGTGCCTCGGTGTTCCGCCAGACCAACGACACCGGCGCCTGGGCCGACGCCCCGGTCGCCCTTAACACCAGCACCGATCTCGAAAACGCCATCCTGACCCGCGCCCGCCAATTGCGCATGTCGGGCGTCCAGCAGTAGAACGGCGCCATCGTTTAATCTGGGTCACCTCTTCCTTCTTCAGATAAGGTCCGGTCCGACCCCGCACGGACCGCGAGCAGCATAGCTATGGCATCACGCTACAATTTCCTGGAAACCGAGACCAAGTGGCAGTCGGTCTGGGCGACCCGCGAAGCCTTCAAGACCGAGGCCGATCCATCACGCCCGAAATACTACGTGCTGGAGATGTTTCCGTATCCGTCGGGCCGGATCCATATGGGCCATGTGCGCAACTACACGATGGGCGATGTCGTCGCCCGCTATAAGCGCGCGCGGGGCTTCAACGTGCTGCACCCGATGGGCTGGGACGCGTTCGGTCTGCCGGCCGAGAATGCGGCGCGCGACCAGAAGATCCACCCGGCGCGCTGGACCTACGACAACATCGCGACGATGCGCGCCGAGCTGAAGCGCATGGGCCTGTCGCTGGACTGGTCGCGCGAGCTCGCGACCTGCCATCCCGGCTACTATCACTATCAGCAGGAACTCTTCCTCGACTTCTTCAAGGCGGGGCTTGCCTATCGCGGCGAGGCCTTCGTCAACTGGGATCCGGTGGACCACACCGTGCTCGCCAACGAGCAGGTGATCGACGGCCGCGGCTGGCGCTCGGGCGCCCTGGTCGAGAAGCGCAAGCTCTCCCAGTGGTTCCTGAAGATCACCGCGTACGCCGACGAGCTGCTGGAAGCCTTGAAGGGCCTCGACCGCTGGCCGGAGAAGGTTCGCCTGATGCAGGAGAACTGGATCGGCAAATCGACCGGCGCCTATGTCCGCTTCAAGCTCGCCGGGCGCGATGACCGGCTGACCATTTTCACCACGCGCCCGGACACCTTGTTCGGCGCCTCCTTCATGGCGGTCTCCCCGGATCATCCGCTGGCGGAAGAGGCGGCGAGGTCCGATCCCAAGGCGGCGGCCTTCATCGCCGAATGCAAGGCGGCAGGGACGTCGGAGGCGGTGATCGAGGCACAGGAGAAGAAGGGCTATCGCATCGCGCTCGAGGCGGTGCATCCCTTCGTGAAGGGCAAGACCCTGCCGGTCTACATCGCCAACTTCGTGCTGATGGAATACGGCACCGGTGCCATCTTCGGCTGCCCGTCCGGCGACCAGCGCGATCTCGACTTCGCGCGCAAGTACGGCCTGCCGGTCATTCCCGTCGTGCTGCCGCCGAACGAGGATCCGAAGACCTTCGCGATCGCCGACGTCGCCTATACCGATGACGGCACGATCTACAATTCCGACTTCCTCGATGGTCTCCCCGTGGAGGAGGCGAAGAAGAAGGTCGGGCTGAAGCTGCAGCAGCAGGGCGACGGCGAGCCGACCACCATCTTCCGTCTGCGCGACTGGCTGGTCAGCCGGCAGCGCTATTGGGGCTGCCCGATTCCGATCATCCACTGCGAGAAATGCGGCCCGGTCGGCGTGCCGAAGCAGGACCTTCCGGTCACGCTCCCGGATGACGTGACCTTCGACCAACCGGGCAATCCGCTCGACCGGCATCCGACCTGGAAGCATGTGAACTGTCCGACTTGCGGCGCCAAGGCGCGGCGCGAGACCGACACCTTCGACACCTTCGTGGACTCGTCCTGGTATTTCGCGCGCTTCTGCTCGCCGCGCGCGACCGTTCCGACCGAGCGCGACAAGGTCGATTACTGGCTGCCGGTGGATCAGTATATCGGCGGCGTCGAGCACGCGATCCTGCACCTGCTCTATTCGCGCTTCTTCACCCGCGCGATGAAGCTGACCGGCCATGCCAAGCTGGACGAGCCCTTCGAGGGCCTGTTCACCCAGGGCATGGTGCTGCACGAATCCTACAAGGACCACGAGGGCAAGTGGCTCTATCCGGAAGAGGTCGATAAACGCGCCGACGGCAGCGCGGTCCATGTGAAGACCGGCCAGCCGGTCGAGGTCGGCCGCAAAGAGGTGATGTCGAAGTCGAAGAAGAACGTGGTGCCGCCGGCGCGCATCATCGAGACCTTCGGCGCCGACACCGCGCGCTGGTTCGTACTTTCCGACAGCCCGCCGGAGCGGGACATGGAATGGACCGATGCCGGCGTCGAAGGCGCCTGGCGGTTCACCCAGCGGCTGTGGCGGATCGCGGAGAGCTGGACCGAGGCGCATCCTTCGCTGAAGGAAGAGCTCGGCGCGGCGCCGACGAGTTTCTCGGGCGAGGCGCTGGCCTTGCGCCGGGTCACGCATAAGACCGTGGCGCAGGTAACCGAGACGATCGAGAAGTTCAGCTTCAACAGCGGAGTCGCGGCGATCTACAAATTCGCCAACGCGCTGGCCGAGGTGAAGCCGGAAGCGCTCGCCGATGCCGCGGGCCTCTGGGCGCGCAAGGAAGCGCTCGACACGCTGGCGCTGCTGATCGGGCCGATGATGCCGCATCTCGCCGAGGAGATCTGGCAGGGCCTCGGCCACAAGGCGATGCTGGTGGAGACGGACTGGCCGCAGGCCGATCCGTCGCTCACCACCGACGACCAGGCGACCGTCGCAGTCCAGGTCAACGGCAAGCTGCGCGCCACGATCAGCCTGCCGCGCGACTGCGACAAGGCCTTGGCCGAGCAGACCGCGCTGGCCGATCCCGGCGTGCAGCGCGCGATGGAAGGCAAGCCGCCGAAGAAGGTCGTCGTGGTGCCGAACCGGATCGTCAACATCGTCGTCTGAGTTTCCGCTTGAACCAGATCCCCGGGTCAAGCCCGGGGATGACGACTGTTTTACTATGGCGTCACCCGCGGGCTTGACCCGCGGGTCTCGCGCAGGCGGAATGAGGCGCATGAAGCTCGACCGCCGCCAGATCGACGAGTTCCTGAAGAACCCGGGCGAGAAGACCGCCGCGGTGCTGGTCTTCGGCCCGGACGAAGGGCTGGTGCGCGAGCGCGTGAACGCGCTGGTCAAGGCCGCGGCCGGCAGCAGCGACGATCCCTTCCGCGTGGTCGAGCTCGACTCCGATCAGCTCCGCGGCGATCCGGCGCGGCTGATGGACGAGGCGGGCGCCATCTCGATGCTGGGCGGACGGCGCGCGGTGCGGGTGGGCGGCGTCACCGATGGCCAGGCCAAACTGGTCGAGGACTTCCTCGACAGCCACCGTGACTCGCGCAACACCCTGGTGATCTTCGAGGCCGGCGAGCTGCCCGGCCGCGCCGCCTTGCGCAAGCTGTTCGAGGGCGCGCCGCATGCCGCGGCCATCGCCTGCTATCACGATTCCGGCGGCGATTTGAAGGCGATCATCCAGCAGCAGCTGAGCGCGGCGGGGAAGGGCGCGTCGCCCGCGGCGCTCTCCTATCTCGAGCAATCGCTGGGCGGGGATCGCGGCGCCACCCGCTCGGAGATCGACAAGCTCATCCTTTATGTCGGCGCGGCGAATAAGATCGAGCTTGAGGATGCGATGGCCTCGGTCGGCCATTCCGCCGGGGTCGAGCAGGACGATCTCAACCACGCGATTGCCGAGGGCGATTCACGCGCCATCGAGCGGCAGCTCGATCTCAATCTCGCCGAGACCGCGCCGATCATGATCCTGCGCGGCCTCGCCCGGCATTTCCTGAAGCTCCACGGCGCGGTGGGGCGTCTGGAATCCGGCGCCTCGCTGCAGGATGCGATGGTGGCCTTAAACTCGCCCTTGTTCTGGCGCGACCGCCCGCGGCTGGAGAAGCAGTGCCGCCGCTGGTCCAGCCGCGCCATCGCCGTCGCCCTGCAGAAGATTGGCGAAACGGAATCCCAGGCCATGCGCCACCGGGACATCGCCGACACGCTGACCCGCCGCGCCGGGCTGGAAATCGCCGCGCTGCCAGGCAAGCGATAGTCCGGCGGGCGCCGTCCAGCACCGGATCCCAGAGCCGACCGGGTCTCGCCGTCTGCGTTCCCTAACGACCTGATCAGACGAAGAAAACTGCGTGGCGGCCGGGAGCCAAGCCGTTACCTTGTCTGCGTCTGGTCTGCGTTGCAGTGCAGCGTAAGGCGCACTTCACCCGATCTCGAGGGCGACGACCACCACGTCGTGGTCCGAGATCGCGGCACCCTCGGCATCGACCGCCGGCACTGTGCACGGCGCGGACGCCACCACGTTGCGGGTGAACAGCCAATCGATGCGGCGGAACGGCGGCAGCGGCTTGCCGTCGGGGCGCATGCGCTGGGTGGCCGCCATGTCGTTGGCGCTGCGCCAGCCGAAGCTTGCCTGCTGCATCACGCCGAACATGGGCTCGTAGGCATCGCAACGGTGGAACCAGGATCGGGCATCCTCCGGTCGCGCCGGATCGACCTCGGGCAGGGCGGCGGTGTTGCAGTCGCCGCCGATCACCATCGGCGCGTTGCCATAGCAGCCGTGGATGGCCGAGAGCAGCTGGGTCATCTGCTGGGCGCGGCCATGGGCGTCGCTGTCGCTTTCGAGATGCAGCGAGACCAGGACGCAGTCGCCGCCGTCGGTGGCGATCCGACCCGCCAGCGCCATGCGGCCGCCGAGCCGGCGCTGCACGCCACCGGCCTTGCCGTTGACCCGATCGGCGAACCAGCGGCCGCCAGCATCGAGCCGGATCAGCGCCAGGTCATAGAGCGGCAAGCGGGAGAGGATTGCGTTGCCGTGCAATCCCGCATGGTTGCGCTGGCCCTTGTGCCATTCCCGCTCGCGATCGTCGCCCAGGCCGAGCTCGACGAACTCGACGCCATAGGCGTAGCCCATGCCCAGCGCCGTCGCGAGCTCGGCGGTGGTGTGGCGGTTGCCGGAGCGCGCCATGCCGACGTCGCTCTCCGAGAGCAGGATGATGTCGAGGTCGAGCCCGCGCAGGAGTGCGGCCGAGGCCTCGCCGTATTTCAGCCGCTCCGCATTCCAGGCGGCGAGGCGCAGCGGGCTGCGCGGCACGGCGACGGTTTCCGGCGGGCGATACTCGATCGCGGTCAAGGCGGTGACCCCGCGGGCGATGCGATCGTGCTCGGCCTGGGTCGGTTCCGCGGTCAGGGCCGCGGTGATCTCGGCGTGACCCGGCCGCGGGAGCGCCGCCGTGGTGAGTGCATGGATCTCGATCATGCCGCTACGCTTCGTCCGCTGCGCAGGTGAAGACTGCGTCGAGTCATTCCATCGCCGCCACTCGAAATCAAGGTCGCGGCGCGGCGCCTGCTATGAAAGTGCGGCGGCGCTGAGTTCGCCCTTTTGCGAAAGCATGGGGTGGGGTGAAGCGTTGCGCTGGGGAACGTCGGTATGGGCGAGGATGGCCTCGACCAGCGCCTCAGGATCGTTTTCCGGGATGAGCGTGACGCCGAGCTTCGGCAGGATGCCGCAGGCCGGGGTCGCGATCACCGGAACGCCGGCGGCGAGCGCCGCCAGAAGACTGCGCGGCTGCTCCTCGACCAGGCTGGGCTGCACCACCAGGCCCGCTTCGCGCAGCCAGTTGAGATCGGTGCGGGCGGCACGGCGCACCGGCAGGCCCGACCAGAAGCCGTCGCCTTCGAGGTCACCGCCCAGCAGCACGACCTCGAGATCGAGCTTCAGCGCGAGCGCGCGCACTTCGTAAGCGCCCTTGCGCGCGATGCTGGGTCCCGGAAAGACGATGGAGCGGCGCTTCGGCGTGCGGGGCGTGCGCAACGCGCTCGGCATATGCCAGTCCAGGAGCTCGGCCTTGCCCGGAAACTGGCTGGCGACCAATGCATGCGGGGTCACGATGCGGTCGGCCGCCTCGAGCGCGGATTTCTCCGCCGCGACCAGATCGGCCGGCGCGCGGAAATCGGCAAGGGTCGCGCGATCCGGATTGGCCCTGGCGGCGCGGTCAAGGCGCGCCTGCAGCTTCTCCATCGGCATCCGGGTCATCAGCACGGTGATGCGGCGGCCGCCGAGCACGCCCTGCTTCCAGAGGAACGGCAACAGCGACTGCGCCACGCAGACTTCGGTGACGTCCGGAGTGAGGGTCTTCGCCAGGCGCTTCGCCACGGCTTCGCAGCGGCGGAGCTGCGCGGCGACGCGCCGGCCGTTGGCGGTGTCGCGGCGGGCGCGCAGGGCGTGGATGAAACTGGTGGCGGTCGCAGTGACCGGCCGGTCGAAGCCCTCGGTCGACCAGCCGTAACGCGGCTTGCTCCAGCGGTGGCCGTCCAGCGGGATGCCGATCCGGTCGCCCGGGGCGCGCCGCTGCTCCACATAGGCACGGAACTCCGGCCAGGCTTCGTCGAGCAGGAAGGCGGTCCGACCGAGCACGCGCGAGGCTCCCACTTTCTTCGCTCCCGGATTCTTCAGGGGATCTTCGTGGCGATGGCAGCTGGTCTGGCCGCAGGACCCGCAATCATTGGCCGGCGTCAGAGGCAGTTGGTCGAGGTCGAGAACCGGCGTCAGGATCGAGACGCGCGGCTCGCGGGCATAGAGCTGGACCGTGAGCCTGGTGGCGCTGAGGCTGACCCGGAGCTGCAGCATTTGCGGCGCGCGGAACCGGAGGTCGACGTAATTCCAGGCGACGGTCGCATCGCGGCCGAGCTGCGCCGCCGAGCCGGGGACCGCACGGGAATGGGCGTGGCGCTCGAGGATCGGGCAGCCGGATTTCAGCGCGACCTCGAACAAGGCGTTGGAGATCTGGCACAGGCCGCCGCCGGTCGAGGCGACCAGGCAGCCTTCCTTCAGCATCCGCCCGGCAACGAAGCCGCGGGCGCGGCTCGGCCTGCCGAGCTGCTTCCAGAAGCTGAACACCTCGCCGGCCGGGATCACCAATCCGTCGAACTGCCGCGCCGCCCGGCGCAGGTTCTCGACCTTGCCAAACTGCAAACCGGATTCGCTCTGCCGCGGATCGGACCAGAGCGGTGTCACCGATTCCGCCAGCAGCACCGGCAGGGTTTCACACCGCTCCGTTGCGAGCGTCGGCAGCGGGTGGAGAATATCGCTGATGCGCCGCCGCGCGCGCAGGCCGGCGGCCTTCGCGGCGAAGATCAGGCCGGAAAGACGGGTCGGTTGACGCCAGTCTTCATCGGGCCGCAGCTGTTCCGGTCGCGTGATCGAGTTCATGATCCCTTTTGGGCATATGGGGACGAGCGCGTCCGTTGGGGCGCGGTGTCGCCTGGACCATGGCCTTGTCGCGGGCGGGCGTCACGCGGTTCGCGGGGGGTCTGTGTCCTGCGTCACGCGGACGGCGTCACTGCGGCGGCGAAACGCCGGCTTCCCGGTAGAATCGATAGGTCCCGCGCCCACTTTGCTTGGAAACATAGAGCGCGGAGTCGGCATGCTTAATGAGCTCGTCGGGCCGGAGTCCGTCCGCCGGAAACAGGCTGATGCCGATGCTGGCGCCGATCCGCACGACGTGACCGCCCGGCAGGTCGAAGGGCTCGGCGAGGCGCCCGATCAACTCCGTCGCCAGGGCCGCGGCGCGATCACGGTCGCCGAGCTGCTCGAGCACGATCACAAATTCGTCGCCGCCCAGCCGGGCGAGGGTGTCGGCGTCGCGCAGCCGTTCGCGCAGCCGCTTGGCGACGGCGATCAGCAGCGCATCGCCGGCCGGATGCCCCAGCGTGTCGTTGACCTGCTTGAAGCGGTCGAGGTCGAGGAACAGCACCGCGCCCAGCCCCTTGTCGCGGCGGGCGCGGCTCAGCGCGTGCTCGAGCCTGGTCAGCAGCATCAGCCGGTTCGGCAGACCGGTCAGCGCATCGTGATGCGCCAGATGCTCCATGCGCTGCTGCGAGCGCTTCCACAGCGTGATGTCGGAGAAGGTGCCGACGTAGTTCGTGATCTCGCCCTGGTCGTCGCGCACCGTGCTGATGGTGAGGAGCTCGGGATAGATCTCGCCATTCTTGCGCCGGTTCCAGATCTCGCCCTGCCAGTAGCCCGCGTTGCGCACCGCATCCCAGAGCGAGTCGTAGAACGCCTGGTCGTGGCGGCCCGACCGCAGCAGCCGCATCGTGTTGCCGATCAGCTCTTCGCGGTCATAGCCGGTGATGGCGCTGACGGAAGGATTGACCGCGAGGATCCGGCCGTCCGGGTCGGTGATCACGACGCCTTCCTGGGTGTTGTTGAAGACCGCGGCGGCAAGCCGGCGCTCTTCATCGTCACGCCGGCTGCCGGTGACATCGCGGGCGAAGCCGTGCCAGACCGTGCCGCCGTCGGCGGTGCGTTCCGGCGTCGAGCTGGCCGAGATCCAGACCAGGCCCTTCTTCGGATGCTGCAGGCGGAACTGCTGCTCCCACATCGTCAGGTGCTCGGCGGAAACGCGCATCGCGTCAAGAAGACGCGCCCGGTCCTCGTCGGGTATGGCGGCAAACAGCGGCCCGGCATCGGCTTCGACTGCCGCCGGCGCCAGGCCGCAAAGCTCGACCAGGCTGGGCGCGGCATAGGGCACGGAGATCGTGCCGTCCGGCGCGAGGCGGAAGGCGTAGATGGTGCCCGGCACGGTCGCGGCGATCTTCGCCAGGTAGTCCCGCAGGCCGATCTTCGGGCGCGCCGCGTCCGGTTTGACGTCGATCGGTTTGTGCTCGGCCATCCAGGTTCCACCACGCAGCAGTGGTTCCTTGGTTACGGCTTTGCGCTGCGCGATGCAACCAAAGTCCGGAATGGCCGGCCGGCCTGAATCCCTCAGGCTGCGCCCGCCTGGGGCGCCGGGAGATTGAAGTGGACGGCGCCGTCCCGACCGAGGTTCCGGAACAGCTCTTCCGCCGGCAACGGACGGGAGAACAGGAAGCCCTGCACGGTGTCGCAGCCTTTCTGGTCGAGGAAGGCAAACTGTTCCGGCGTCTCGACGCCTTCCGCGAGCACCTCGAGGTCCAGGTGCTTGGCGAGGCCGATTATCGCGGTGGTGATCGCGATGTCCGCGGGATCGTTCGGGATGTCGGTGACGAAGCTCTTGTCGACCTTCAGCTTGTCGATCGGGAACTGCTTCAGATAGGCCAGCGAGGAGTAGCCGGTGCCGAAGTCGTCGATTGCAAGCCGGATGCCAAGGGCCTTCAGCGCCGTCAGCTTCTCCAGCGTCGTTTCGGGCCGCTCCATCAGCGCGCCTTCGGTGATTTCGACTTCCAGGCAGCTGGGCGGCAGCCCGGTCTCCAGCAGCACGGCGCCGACCCGCTCCGCGATGTCGGGCAGCAGGAATTGCCGTGGCGAGAGATTGACGGCGATGACATCGATGGCGATCCCAGCGTCGCGCCAGGCCTTGAGCTGTCGGCAGGCGGCGCGCAGGACCCAGTCGCCCAGCGGCACGATCAGCCCGGTCTCTTCGGCGAGCGGGATGAAACGATCGGGCGGAACCAGGCCGGCGTCGGGATCCTGCCAGCGCAGCAGCGCCTCGGCGCCGATCAGCCGGCGGTCGCCGATCGCGACCAGGGGCTGATAGTAGACCACCATCTCTTCGCGCTCGAGGCCGCGGCGCAGCTTCGCCTCCATCGCCAGGCGGGCATTGGCCGCCTCGGTCAGCGCTGAACGATAGAAGCGATAAGTCCCCTTGCCGTGCTCCTTTGCTTCGTAGAGCGCGGCGTCGGCGTGCTGGATGAGCTTGCTGGCGACGCTGGCGTCCGCCGGGAACAGGCTGATGCCGATGCTGGTGCCGATATAGACGACATGGCCGCCCGCAAGTTCGAAGGATTCCGCCAGCCGCTCGATCAGCGTCTGAGCGACCGACGCCGCGTGTTCCGGGCTGTCGATGCCTTCCAGCACCACCACGAACTCGTCGCCGCCGAGCCGCGCCAGCGTGTCGGAGTCACGCAACCGCGCCCGCAGGCGCTGTGCGACATGCACCAGCAGCTCGTCGCCGGCGGGATGGCCCAGGCTGTCGTTGACGTTCTTGAACCGGTCGAGGTCGAGGAACAGGACCGCGCCGATCTCGCCGTGGCGCCGCGAGCGTTCGATCGCATGATCAAGCCGCGAAAGCAGCAGCAGGCGGTTCGGCAGTCCGGTCAGCGGATCATGATGAGCGAGCTTGTGCAGCTCGTCCTGCGAGCGCTTGATGCCGGTGATGTCGGAGAAGGTGCCGACGTAATTGACGATCTCGCCGGCCTCGTTCCGCACCGTGCTGATGGTGAGGAGCTCCGGATAGATTTCGCCGCCCTTGCGCCGGTTCCAGATTTCGCCCTGCCAGAAGCCGGCGGTGGCGACCGTGTGCCAGAGCTCCTCGTAGAACCCGGCGTCATGGCGTCCCGACTGCAGCATGCGCATGTTGCCGCCGCGCAGCTCGGCCTCGTCGTAGCCGGTTATCGCGCAGACCGCGGGGTTGACGTTCAGGATGGTGCCGACGGCATCAGTCACCACGACGCCTTCCTGCGTGTTGTTGAAGACCGCGGCGGCCTGCCGCTGGCGTTCGTCGGCGCGGCGCCGCTCGCTGACGTCGCGCATCGCCAGGACAATGAACTGCGGCTTGCCGCTCCGCGAGCGGACCAGTGACAGCGTGAAGTCGACCCATAAGGCGGTGCCGTCGGGGCGGCGGATCCGGCGTTCGACGTTATGGCTTTGAATTTCGCCCTGCCTGAGGCGGGCCAACGCCACGGCGTTCTCCTCGTGGTACTTCGCCTCGGTGATCCCGGCGAGAGTCGCATCCGCGAGGGCGGCACGGCCGATGCCGATGCAGACGCAAAAGCGATCGTTGAAGCGTTGCAGGCGGCCGTCCAGCGCGAAATGCGCCAGCGCCATGTCGGACTGATCGAAGGTCGCCTCGAAGCGGAGCTGCGCCGCCGCGGTCTCCTGCCGCTGCTGCACCTCGATCATCGCTGCCTGCAGCCGTTGCCGCTGCCATACCAGGCCGCCGATCGCCGCTGCGAACAGAACCGCTGCGAGAGTCATGCCGACGGTGAAGGCGGCGAGCCGATCGACCGATTCCAGTGCGTGGGCGGCATCCACCTTGGTGAGGACGAACCACGCCGTGCCCGGCACGGGCAATGCCGTGGCGAGCACGGCAACGCCGCGGTAGTCGGTGCCTTCGACCGCGTTCGTTTGCGCCAGGAGGAGATCTTCGGTCGGCAGCGCGGGATCGTCGAGCGGAAGGCGCATCCGCAGGGCGCTGTCCGGCCGGCCTTTCAGATCGTTGAGATAGACGAGGTCGCTGCCCTCGCGGCGCACCAGGAGCACTTCGCCGCCCCGCTGGTCGGTGGGCCAGGATTCCAGGAGCGGAAACAGGGATTGGTCCGGTGCCAGTTCGACCACCACCAGCATCGGGCCGAGAACGGCGGCGCGGCGCGGCGTCGTTATCTGCGCGACGAAGGCGAGGCGAATGCCATCGGCACCCTCGGGACGATAGAGATCCACGGTCGCCACGCTGCCGCTGGCAAACGCGGCGTCGATCGCCGCGCGCAGGCGGCCGCCGTCCAGGGTCGGATCGCCGTCGCCCAGCAGCAACGTACCGTCGGCGCGGAGAATCTGCGCCGATGTGAAGCCGTAGGTATGGCGCAGGCTTGCGAGGGCGCTCACCAGGATGGCGCTGTCCGCCGGGGCGCCGGCGATCAGCCAGTGGTTCAGGACGGTGCCCGCCGCGGTATCATGGGAGAAGGCGAGGACGTTGGTGCGCCGTTCCTGGAGCCAGTGCTTGATCGCACTCACTTTGAGCTCGGACACGATGCGAAGGGCGTCGCGTTGGTCCTGCCTGAGCGCCTCCGCGCCGTTGCGGTAGGCCAGGGTGCCGATCACGGCGAGTGTCAAGGTGACCGCGGTGAGCACGATGAAGAGCGTCTCCCGCCGCAGCTTGCTCGGCATCGCGGCCGGCTCTTCCGCCGGTGTGGCACCGCGCGTGACATGGCGCAGCAGGAGGACCAGGCCGATGGCGGAAGCGGCCACGAAGCCCAGGCCTTTCAGGCTCGCCAGCGGCGATGCGGCACGGGCATCGCCGATAAGCAGGGTCAGGAGGCGGTCGGAGAGCAGGATCCAGAGGCTCGCCAGAACGACGTAGCCGGCGGTCACCCCGAGAATGAAGCGGCTCCGGTTGGTGAGGCGCATTCCTGATCCTATGGCCGACGATGGCGCAGCGGCAGGGCGCCGCCTTCCGGGAAGTCTAAGTCCTGGAATTTTAGGTTAACAGTCTTAGGTTAACTGCCTGTTACCGCAGTGGAGCGAGGGGCGGCGCGCTCGGCCGAAGTCGGGGCCGATCCGACATGACGGGCCCAAGGCGCTTTCCTGCAGCGCAGCGTGCAACTCGGCCGGCGCCACGGCGTTGGGCCGATGCAAGCGTGCTCGGGGCCTCCAGCGCGCATCATCAGGAGAACGACATGCGGTGCACGGCGTCACGCGCGATGCTGGCGGTTGGCCTTTTGGCGGCCGCCGCGACTCTTCCTTTCGCCAGCGCGGATGCGGCGCCGGTCCAGTTCGGCAACAGCTACTACGCCTACATCTCCGACGAGGCCGTTTCCTGGAATGACGCCAGCGCCGCGGCCGGCGCTTCGACTTTCATGGGTGTCAACGGACATCTCGCGACCGTCACATCCTCCGCAGAGAATGATTTCCTCCTGAGCATCGCGCCGACCTTGGCTTTTCCGCAGGCCGTGTGGCTGGGCGGCGCGGTCGATGCCGGCGGTGCGGCGCGCTGGGCGGTCGGCCCCGAAGCCGGGCAGCTCTTCAGCTTCAGCAATTTCGGCGGCGCGGAGCCCGATGACGGTCCCAGCAATGTCTATATGAACATCGGGCCGGCGATCGCCGGCATCCTGACGGGACAATGGGGCGATGCCGCGGGCGGGCTCAGCGGCGGCAGCAGCGGTGGCGGCGGCAGCAGCCTCGGCTATTTCGTCGAATACCAGGTGAGCCCGGTTCCGCTACCGGCCGCGTTGCCGCTGATGCTGACCGGGCTGGCGGGTTTCGGCGCCCTCGGCTGGCGCCGCAAGCGGGCGCTCGGCGCGCGCGCCGCCGGTTGAGCTTGTGGCCTCATCGGTGGCTTCGGATGGACCGATGCATTCGATGGCGAGACATTTGTTGACGGTCTTGCCGTCGTCGCTCAGCGGAAAGACTGCGTAGTCGAAGGCGATCCAGGATTGGTCTCCGGCGTAGAGTGCGGTGCGGCCGAAGACCGGCGCCTTGCTGGCAACCGCCTGCCGATACGACTGTTCGATTCCGGAATCCGAGAAGGACGCGACCGCGCCGTGATCGCGGCCGGTGAAATCCTCGCCATGCCAGCGCACCACCGCAGTGCCGACCAGCCGGTAGGAAATGCGGATCGGCTCAGCGGACAGCTCGGTCAGCAGCAGGTAGGGCAGGAGCGGGCGGATCTCTGCCGGCTCGATCGCGCTGCGCGGCGGCGGCACGACGTCGTTGCACTTCGATTTCCAATAGTCGTACAGCGCGCGGATGCGCGGGGATCTTACATCGTCGAGGGCAGCGGAGCTGAGATGTGGCGGCCGTTCGAGCGCGTACATTCTGGACGGGGTAATCTGAAAATCGTTGTGAGACCGTGCCTTAAGCTATCAGCGTTTCACGCCGATTGCGACGAGACGGTGTTCCCAAAGTTTGACCGATGAGACAAGTTTCCGGAATCGGTCGTGGCGGGTCTGCGGCACCCGCACCCAACCTTCCACAGAAGGCGGCGGAGGGACTGGAAGTTAGCCGTTCAGCTTTTCGATGACGCCGTCGAGCTGATCGAGCGAGGTGTAATGCAGGACCAGGCGGCCGCCCTTGCCGTCGAACTGCACTTCGACCTTGAGGCCGAGCTTCAGCGAAAGGTCGCGTTCGAGCGCGCGGGTGTCGGCGTCCTTCTCGGATCCCGCACCGGGCGAGCTCTTCTTCCGCGAAGTCTCCGGCTTCTGCTTCTTCGCCAAAGCTTCGGCCTGGCGAACGTTCAAGTCCTTGGCGACGATTTCGTTGGCGAGCGCGAGCGGATCGGCGGCGCCGATCAGCGCCCGGGCATGGCCGACGCTGAGCTTGCCTTCGGAGATCAGGTTGCGCACCGCTTCCGGCAGCGCCCGGAGCCGCAGCAGGTTGGCGATCGCCGGACGGCTCTTGCCGATGCGCTCGGCCAGCGTTTCTTGCGTGTAGTCGAACTCCGCCATCAGCCGGGCATAGCCTTCAGCTTCCTCGAGCGGGGTCAGGTCCTCGCGCTGGACGTTCTCGATGAGAGCGATCTCGAGCGTGCTGCGGTCGTCGAGAGTCCGAAGGATGATCGGCACTTCATGGAGCTGCGCCAGCTGCGCCGCGCGCCAGCGGCGTTCGCCGGCGACGATCTCGAAATGTCCGGCGAGCTTCTCATGCGGACGGACCAGGATCGGCTGCAGGATGCCGTTTTCCTTCACCGATTGCGCCAGCGCCGTGAGCTCTTCCGGTGCGAAGCGGCCGCGCGGCTGATAGCGGCCGGGATGCAGCAGGTCGATCGCCATGCTGCGCTGGGGCCCGAGATCGGCCGGCGTCTCTTCGCCGCCGAGCAGCGCCGAGAGGCCGCGGCCGAGATGCGGTTTCTTCGACATCGCCTAGGCCGCGCTTAAGGAGCGGCCGGAGAGACCGTGCTCGCGCTTCAGCAATTCGCCGGCAAGCCGCACGTATGCCTGCGATCCGGCGCAGCGGATGTCGTAGAGCAGGGCCGGCTTGCCGTGGCTCGGCGCTTCGGCGACCCGGACGTTGCGCGGGATTTCGGTCTCGTAGACCTTGGCGCCGAAATGCGCGCGCACGTCGGAGGCGACCTGCTCGTTCAAGCTCGAGCGCTTGTCGTACATGGTGAGCACGACGCCCTGGATCTCCAGCACCGGGTTGAGCGCGCGCTTCACCCGGTCGATGGTGCGCATCAGCTGCGAAAGGCCTTCCAGCGCATAGAACTCGCATTGCAGCGGGACCAGCACGCAATCGGCCGCGACCATCGCGTTCAAGGTCAGCAGCGAGAGCGAAGGCGGGCAGTCGATGATGATGAAGTCGTAAGGCAGCGGCCCGTGGGCGGCGGCGCGGGCCAGGGCGTCGCGCAGCCGGTACTCGCGACGGTCGAGATCGATCAGCTCGATCTCGGCGCCGGCCAGGTCCGGCGTGGTCGGGATGATCGACATGTTCGGCACAACCGTCGGTTGTGTAGCTGCGGCGAGACTCGCGCCGCCGACCAGGACCTGATAGGCGCCCAGCCGGCGCTGCACGCTGTCGATCGCGAGGCCGGTCGAGGCGTTGCCCTGGGGGTCGAGGTCGATGATGAGCGTGCGGCGGCCGCAGGCGGACAGAGCCGTGGCGAGATTGACTGCGGTCGTCGTCTTGCCGACGCCGCCCTTCTGGTTCGCAATGGCGATAATCCGGGGTGCGCCGGGAGCCCTTAGCTCCGTCGCTCCAATTTTTCCGGGCTGGTCGCTCACGTCTGGCCCCGTCTCTCGAGATGCGACAATCGGAGGATGAGCCCGGTGGGATCGGTGACGCTCCGAACGCGCTCGACGGTCATTTTCCAGACTCTTAAGGCGGCGGTCAATTCTTCTTCCGCCTTGGCACCCTTGGGAAAAATGCAGACCGATGCGGTTGACAGGAAAGGCGACGCCCAAGCGAGCAACTGGGTCAAATCGGCCAAGGCCCGGGCGGTGATGATGGGCGCCGCCCAGGGCTTCAGCGCCTCGACGCGGGCGGCATGAATCTGCACCCGCCCGGCGCAGCCGGTGGCCCGCGCCACCTCGCCTAGAAAAGCCGCCTTGCGCTGGTCCGACTCCACCAGGTTGATCGGGCGGCCGCTCAGCAAGGCCAGGACCAGGCCGGGAAAGCCGGCGCCCGAACCGAGATCCGTGATATGGCCGTCGCTCCCATGATCATTCGCGGGCAGCAAAGGCAGGAGCTGGGCCGAATCCAGGAAATGACGATTCCAGACGTCATCCAGAGTCGCGCCGGAGACCAGATTGATCGCCTTCTGCCATTTTCCGAGCAGGGCGGCGTAGGTCTCCAGAGCGGCGATTGTTTCACGTGAAACATTGACGCCCAGCTTCTGCAATTCCGCCTGGAATTGCTCCGCACCCATGTTGGCGGCCATGGCTATGCGGAGAAGTTCTTTGCGGGGCACCCCCACCCAACCCTCCCCCAAAGATGGGGGAGGGCTTTGTCCTTCTCCCTCCCCCGACTTCGGGGGAGGGCTGGGGTGGGGGTGCCGCAAACCGGTTGCATCAGGCGGCGCTCCGGCGCCGGACGTGGCGAAGCAGGGCGACCAGGGCCGCCGGGGTCACCCCCTGGATTCGCCCGGCGGCTCCAAGGGTGGCCGGACGAACGGCCTTCAGCTTCTGCCGAACCTCGGTCGAAAGCGCGGCGATCCGGTCATAATCCAGGTCCGGGGCCAGCGAGAGGTCCTCGTCCCGGCGAAAGGCTACAACATCAGCCTCCTGGCGCTTCAGATAGCCGGCGTAGCGCCCGTCAATCTCCATCTGCTCGGCGATTTCGGGCGCCAAGCCGTTCAACTCCGGCCAGATCGCCGTCACCCGCTCCCAGCCGATGTCCGGATAGGCCAGCAATTCCAGCGCATTCCGCCGGACGCCGTCCTGGTTGATGGCGAGGCCCAGCTTCTTCAGCTCAGTCGGAGAGGCGCTGAGGCCAGTCATCTGCGCCCGGCCGGCTTCCAGTGCCGCCACCTTGGCGGCAAAGGCCTTCTGACGCTCCGACCCGACCAGGCCGATCTCGATCCCACGGCCGGTCAGCCGCTGGTCGGCGTTGTCCGCCCGGAGCGAGAGCCGGTATTCCGCCCGGCTGGTGAACATCCGATAGGGCTCGTCGGCGCCGCGGGTCACCAGGTCGTCCACCATGACCCCGGCATAGGCCTCGGCCCGGTCCAGGGTGAAGCCCCGATCGCCACCGGAGACGACCAAAGCCGCATTCGCCCCAGCCAGGATACCCTGGGCCCCGGCTTCCTCGTAGCCGGTCGTCCCGTTGATCTGGCCGGCCAGGAAAAGGCCCGGAATTCGCCGGGTTTCCAGGGTCGGCCGGAGCTCGCGGGGATCGACGAAATCATACTCGATCGCATAACCGGGCCGGAACATTGCGGCCTTCTCCAGGCCCGGGATGGTCTGGAGCAGCGCTTCCTGGACGTCCCGGGGCAGGGAGGTCGAGATTCCATTGGGATAGACGGTCGGGTCGTCCAGGCCCTCCGGCTCCAGGAAGATCTGATGCCGGTCCTTGTCGGCGAAACGGACCACCTTATCCTCGATCGAGGGACAATAGCGTGGGCCGCGGCTCTCGATCTGGCCGGAATACATGGGCGAACGGTGGAGATTGGACCGGATCAGGTCATGTCCGGCGGCACCGGTATAGGTGATGCCGCAGGAGATCTGCGGGGTGGTGATTTCCCGGGTGAGAAAAGACATCGGCGCCGCCGGATCGTCGCCCGGCTGCATCTCCAGCGAGGCCCAGTCGATGGTCCGGCCATCCAGCCGCGGCGGGGTGCCGGTCTTCAGCCGCCCCAGCGCAAAACCGAAGCGCGCCAGGGTCTCCGAGAGCTTCAAGGCCGGGGCTTCGCCGACCCGTCCCGCCGGGATCCGCTCCTCGCCGCAATGGATCAGGCCGTTCAGGAAGGTGCCGGTGGTCAGGACCACGGCACCACAGGGGAATCGCCGGCCGTCCTGGGTCAGGACCGCGGAGACCCGACCGTTCTCGACCTCCAGGTCCTCGACCGCCGCGGCCAGCACCTCGAGGCCTTGTTGCTCGGCGATCAGGGCTTGAACGGCCTCACGGTAGAGCTTGCGGTCGGCCTGGGCGCGGGGACCGCGGACAGCCGGGCCCTTGGAGCGGTTGAGCATGCGGAACTGGATGCCGCCCCGGTCGATCGCCCGGGCCATGATTCCGTCGAGGGCATCGATCTCCCGCACCAGATGGCCCTTGGCCAGCCCACCGATCGCCGGATTGCAGGACATCTCGCCAATCTTGGCCGGGTCATGGGTAATGAGCAGGGTGCTGGCGCCCATCCGCGCCGAAGCCGCTGCCGCTTCCGTCCCGGCATGGCCGCCACCGACCACGATCACATCGAACTGTTTCACGTGAAACATCTACTATCGTTATATATCAATTACTTACCGATGCAGAACTCACGGAAGATGACGTCGAGGACATCCTCGACATCCACCCGCCCGGTGATCCGCCCGAGCGCCCGCGTCGCCAAGCGGAGCTCTTCCGCTTTCAACTCGACCGGCCCGACGGCGAGACCCCGTTCCAGGGTCCGGCGGCAATCCTCCAGCGCCTCGCGGTGCCGGTGCCGGGTCAGCGCCGGCTGGTCACCGGACGCCAGCAACCCGGCCGCCCGCGTCTTCAACGC
Organism: Dongia sp.; assembly: GCA_041913405.1. GTDB lineage: Bacteria > Pseudomonadota > Alphaproteobacteria > Dongiales > Dongiaceae > Dongia. The sequence continues at coordinate 26,062 of JAYSFH010000001.1, forward strand.
AGCGAGCAGATCCGACAGACCCGTCCCGCTCAGTGCCGAGACCGCGATCAACTGATGCCCCGACAGCATCTGCAACGGGGCCGGCAGCAAATCGGCCTTGTTCAATACCAGAATGGACTGAGCGTCAATCTGCGCGCGGGTCGCATCGGGGACGACCGGCCAGACCGCCCCGTCAATGACGATCAGCTTCACATCGGCACGTGCCGCGCGTTCGAGTGCGCGGCGCACACCTTCGGTCTCGACCCTGTTGCCGCTCTCGCGCAAGCCGGCGGTATCGGCGAGCAGGACCGGATAGCCGCCGAGATCGAGCTGCAGCTCGATCACGTCCCGCGTCGTGCCGGCTTCATCGGAGACGATCGCGACGTCGCGCTTCGCCAGCGCATTCATCAAACTGGACTTGCCGGCATTGGGCGCGCCGAGAATGACGACCGAGAGCCCTTCGCGCAGGCGCTCGCCGCGGTGCTCGTCGTCCAGCGTCCGCGCGATCTCCACGCCGATGGCGCGCATCGCCTCATCGACGCCTTCGACCAGGCCGGAGGGCAGATCCTCCTCCGGAAAGTCGATCGCCGCCTCGATGCGCGCCAGCGCCCCGAGCAAACCACCGCGCCAGGCCTCAACCTGCTGCCCGAAGCCGCCTTCCATCTGGCGCAGCGCCTGCCGCCGCTGCGCCTCGGTCTCGGCAGCGATGAGATCGGCGAGACCTTCGACCTCGGTCAGGTCGAGCTTGCCGTTGTCGAAGGCGCGGCGCGTGAAGGCGCCGGGCTCGGCATGCTGGAGGCCTTGTGCCGCAAGGGTTTCAGCCATCACGGCCATGATCGCGGGGCCGCCATGGATGTGCAGCTCCACCATGTCCTCGCCGGTGAAGCTCGCGGGTCCGGGGAACCAGAGCGCAAGCCCGTCGTCGATCATTCTCGAGCGGTCGTCGGGTGCGGCCGCGTAGAATTTTCGGCGCGCAGCAACCCGCGGCGGCGGCAGATCACGCGCCGTGATCGCGCGGAGCACGGAGCCGGCCGCGGGACCGGAGATGCGGAGGATGGCGACGCCCGATCTTCCCGCCGGCGTCGCCAGCGCGAAGATGGTCGTGCTCATTGCGCGGACTTCGCGATGCGGTCTTCGGGCAGCTTGTCCTCGGGCCGCAGCATCAGCCGTTCGACCCGCTCCCCCTTGAGAAGGTGGCGCTGCAGGATTTCTTCGGCATCTTCGATCGAGTTGTAGGTGTACCAGACGCCTTCCGGATAGATGACCATGGTGGGCCCGAGCTCGCAGCGGTCGAGGCAGCCGGCCTGGTTGATCCGCACGTCCTTCAGGCCGAGCTCCTTGGCCCGGGCCTTCATGTAGTTGCGCAGCTTCTCGGCGCCCTTGCGCTTGCAGCAGCCGCGCGGATGGCCTTCGGGCCGCTCGTTGACGCAGCAGAAGACATGGGCGCTGTAATAGGGCGCGGGATCGGCCATACGCGAAATCCTTCGGTGCTTACTGGCCGGACTTCTTATCCGAACCGCCGAATTGCTGCCAGAACATGCGCTGCAACTGTTCCATGTTCGCTATGCCGGCGGGGACCCAGGTCTTCATCAGGGTCTCGGGATCCATGGCCTGCATCCCGGTCATCAGCCGTTTCTCCAGCTCTTTCATGACGGCGGCCTGGACCGGCTGCACGTCAGGCAGGCCGAAGAAGGCGCGGGCCTCTTCCGGCGTGCAGTCGATATCCACATGGATCTTCATCAAGCGCTCCCGGATGCCGATCCGATCAAGACTAAGCGGCCGGCATCCGACTTACAATGCCGGCCGGTCCCCCTGCCGAAACCAGGAGCCATGGCCCTGACCGTGCCTAAGGAAAGCCACCACCGTCCGACCGCCGCGACGGATCCGGGGCGCGACCGGTTGTGGCGCGCCGGTCTCGCCGAGCTGCTGGCCGCGCTCGAAACCACCCCGGCAGGCCTCGCCAGCAACGAGGCGCAGCGCCGGCTGCAACAATATGGGCCGAACGACGCCGCGGAGGAGCGACGCCGGCCGGGGTGGCTCCGCCTGATCGGACGGCTCGCCAATCCACTGGTGGTCATGCTGCTGGTCGCCAGCGCCCTTTCCGCCGCCGCCGGCGACGTCGCCAGCTTCGTCATCGTCGCGGTCATCGTGCTGTTCAGCATGCTGCTCGATTTCCTCCAGGAGAGCCGCGCCGCCAATGCCGTCGAGACCCTGCGCCGGTCGGTCGCGGTCTCCGCTGCGGTGCGCCGCGACGGCCAGGCGACCACACTGGCGGTGGACCGGCTGGTCCCCGGCGACGTGATCGCACTCACCGCCGGCGATCTCGTCCCGGCGGATTGCCGGCTGATCGAAGCCAGGGACCTCTTCGTCAACCAGGCGCTGCTGACCGGCGAACCCTATCCGGTCGAGAAGCAGGCGAATGGCGGCGGCACGGCCGCGACCGCCGCCTTCACCGATGCCGCCAACGCGCTGTTCGCCGGCACCTCGGTGATCAGCGGCACCGCGACGGCCCTGGTGCTGGATACCGGCCGCGCGACCGCGTTGGGCACACTCGCCAGCAACCTGGCGCAAAAGCCGCCCGCCACCGCCTTCGAGCTCGGGGTCCGGCATTTCGGCATGCTGGTGCTGCGGATCGCGGTCGCGATGGTGCTGTTCGTGCTGGTGGTCAATATCGCCTTCGACCGGCCGGTGCTCGATTCCCTGCTGTTCGCCCTGGCGCTCGCGGTCGGCCTCACGCCCGAGCTGCTGCCGATGGTCACCACGGTGACGCTGGCGCGGGCGGCGCTGGAACTCGCCAAGCGCAAGGTCATCGTCAAGCGGCTCGCCGCGATCCACGACCTCGGTGCAATCGATGTGCTGTGCACCGACAAGACCGGGACCTTGACCGAGGCCCGCATCGACCTGGTCCGCTGCATCGACGGCTTCGGCGCCGAAAGCGCCCGCGCCTTCCTGCTCGCCGCGGTCAACAGCCGCTGCGAAAGCGGCTTCAAGAGCCCACTCGACGCCGCCATCCTGGCGGCCAGGCCACCGGCCAGCGTCGCGGACTGGCGCAAGCTCGATGAGGCGCCGTTCGACTTCGAGCGCCGGCGCGTCTCCATCCTGGCCGAGCATGACGGCGAGCGCCGTCTCATCGTGAAGGGCGCGCCGGAGGAGATCCTCAAGCTCTCGAGCCAGGCCGTGACGGCAGACGGCACGACCATCGATCTCGACGCCGACGCGCGCGCAAAGATCGCCGCAACCTTCACCGCGCTCAGCCGCGACGGCCAGCGCGCGCTCGCCATCGCCAGCCGCGTCGTGCCGCCGGATCACCTCTCGGCCTCCACCGCCGACGAGAGCGAGCTCGTCTTTGAAGGCTTCGCCGTCTTCCTCGATCCGCCGAAGGCCAGCGCGGGCGAAACCATTCGCGCGCTTTCGGCCGGCGGCGTCGCGGTCAAGGTGCTCACCGGCGACAACGAGGAGGTGGCGCGCCATGTCTTCGCCGAACTCGACATTCCCGTCACCGGCTGCATCGACGGCGACGCGCTCAACCATCTCTCGCAGGAAGCCCTGCTGGCGCGGTTGCCGCAAGTGAACCTGCTGTGCCGGCTGAACCCGCAGCAGAAGCTGCGCTGCCTCCTGGCGTTGAAGCGCCTCGGCCATGTGGTCGGATACATGGGCGACGGCATCAACGACGCGCCGGCGCTGCATGCCGCCGATGTCGGCATCTCGGTCGACGGCGCCGCCGACGTCGCGCGGGCGGCGGCCGACCTCATCCTGCTGGAGCACGATCTCTCGGTGCTGCGCGAGGGCGTGCTCTACGGCCGCCGCACCGTGCGCAACGTCGCGAAATACGTGCTGATGGGCAGCAGCTCCAACTTCGGCAACATGCTCAGCATGGCGCTGGCCGCGGTGCTGTTGCCGTTCCTGCCGATGCTCCCGGTCCAGGTCCTGCTCAACAACCTGATCTACGACCTCTCGCAGACCGTGCTGCCGTTCGACGAGGTCGACCCCGAGGCGACCGACCGGCCGGCGCGCTGGGACAACCACCTGGTCGCGCGCTTCATGCTGGTGTTCGGGCCGCTGAGCTCGATCTTCGACCTCATCACCTTCTATACGCTGTTCGTGCTGTTCTCGGCCGGCGCGGCGCTGTTCCAGACCGGCTGGTTCGTGGAATCGCTCGCCACCCAGATCCTGGTCGTGTTCGCGATCCGCACCCGGCGCCCGCTGCTGAAGAGCCGGCCGCATGTTGTGGTGACGTGGACGGCGCTCGGGCTCAGTGCGCTTGCACTGCTCCTGCCCTACACACCGGTCGGCGCCTGGTTCGGGCTGGTGCCGCTGCCGGCACTGTTCTTCGCCTATCTCGCGGCGGCGGTCGCCGCCTATCTGGTCCTGGTCGAGATCGCCAAGCGCTGGTTCTATCGCCGCTTTCGGACGTGACGGCCGAGCTCGCGGCGCGCCAGCACCAGGCCGGGTATCATCGGCAGCCAGAAGGTGAAGCCGCGCAGCAGCAGGGTCGCGGTGAGTGCCGCCGCCACCGATTGGCCCTGAAGATTGAGAGCCGCGGTCGATACCCCCTCGAAGGTGCCGAGCCCGAGCGGCATCGGCCCGACGGTCGCCGCCACCGAGGCCGTGATGAACCCGGCGAAAGCCGCGGCCGGATGGCCGTCGCTGCCGACCGCGTGCAGCATCGCCCAGAGGGTCATCGCGTCGAGCAGAAAGACCGCGAACTGCAGGACCAGTGACGCGACGAAGGACATGGGATCCTTGAGCACCCGGGCGGGCGCTTCGGCCATGGCATCGATCAGGGTGGAGAGCGCCGGGAGGATTCGCGGCACCAGGGTGAAGGGCCAGACCTTGACCCAGCGCCGCACCAGCAGCACCGCCATCGGCACCGCCAGCGCCACCAGCACGAAGGTGCCGGCGCCGGCGATCATCCAGCGATCGAGCGCCCGCTCGGCATAGAGGCTTCCGATCGCGATCGCGACCGCGATGCAGTAGGCGGCGG
>JAYSFH010000001.1:31084-47691 GCA_041913405.1 Dongia sp.
TAATAGGAGATCATCCCGACCAGCAAGGTCGCCATGGCGATCCCCTTGGGCACGCCGCGGCGGTGCAGTCCCGCCAGCACCAGCAGGGTGCCGCCGATCCCGCCGGTCGGCAGCGCCTGGTCGGTGAACAGCTTGGCGAGGCCCATCGGCACCAGTGCGAGATACGGCCGGGGCTGCCCGGCGCGGCGCAGGGTCACCCACCAGACGCCCGCGGCCGCGAAATAGGTCGCCGCCTGCAGCCCCGCCGCCACCAGCAGCCAGAGCGGCTCCGCCTGCCGCGCCAGCTCGGCGAAATGCTCGAGTTCGGCGAAATGCAGCGCGACCAGGATGACCGCGGCCAGGATCAACAGGCCGGTGAGCCAGGCCAGGCCCCTGCGCCAACCCGGGGGATCCTCGGCCGCCTGCTTGGAAGTCCCCGTCATCCCGCTTCGTCGAACCCTAGCGATGCCGCGCCGCCGCCAGAACCGCACCGGCGCCGATCAACATCCCTCCGGCGATCCGATTGCGCAAGCGGCCGCGGCTGGCGAGCAGGTGACGCGCCCGCGCCGCCGCCAGCGCCCAGCTGCCGTCCAACAGCACCGCAAGCGCCACGAAGGTCGCCGAGAGCAGCAGGACCTGCGGCAGAAAGGGATGCGCCGTCGAAACGAACTGCGGAAAGAAGGCGCCGTAGAAGAGCAGGGTCTTCGGGTTGGTCATCGAGACCAGCAAAGCCCGGGTGAATATGGCGCGGGGCGATTTCCGCTCAGGGCTGGTTCTGGTGAGATCGACCGCGGGCGCGCGCCATTCCCGGACCCCGAGATAGACCAGGTAGGCGACGCCGACCCAGCGCAACAGCTCGAACCAGGAACCCAGCGCGCTCAGGAGCGGGGTCATGCCGACGGCGACGAGGGCAAGCTGCAGCAGCATGGCCGAGCTGGTGCCGGCCACTGTCAGCAGCCCGTAACGCGCGCCATGCGCCACGCTGTTGGCGACGATGAGCGCGACATTAGGGCCCGGGATCAACATCAAGACGGTGACCGCGGCGATGAAAGCGAGATAGAGACTGAGATCGATCATGGGACTCTCCTTTGCGTCAGGGGGAAATGCGGCGGGAGTCCGGAAATGAAGAACCCCGCCGGATGGGCGGGGCTTGGTCTCGACCAGGATGGGATCAAGCGGTCAGGCGATCCTCAAACTCCAGCCAGCACAAACGCCGCCGCGCGATGGCGACGTTGGCTTTGGAGCCGGCTGTGAAGCGCACTGGTCATGGGCCGAGCTTCTACCCCCGCGGCTGCGGAAAATCAACCGAGCTTCGGTTATGCTGCGCAGCATGGCACGCAGCAAAGCTTCACTCTTGTTTCCCGGGATCGGCCCGGTCACCGAGAAAAGGCTGATCGCCGTCGGCATCGCCGACCTCGCCGCCTTGCGCAAGCTGGGCCCGGCCAAGGCCTATCAGCGCCTGAAGTTCCGCTTCGGCAAGGATGTCACCTTGAACGCGCTCTATGGCCTGGAGGCGGTGCTGAGCGGGCAGCACTGGCGGGCAATCACCCCGGCGCGAAAAGCCGAACTGCAGCGCGAAGCGCAAAAATGAAGCTCCGCCCGGAGGGGGCGGAGCTTGCAGTCCGAAGTCTGTCCCAGGGTCTCAGGCCGTTTTGGCGGCGCGTTTGCTCTTGCGCCAGCGCGCGAAGCCGAGGGCGCCGAGACCCGATGCGAAGAGCGGCAGCGCGGCCGGGATCGGGGTCGCGGCGACCTGATCGAAATTGGCCGCGGAGAGGCCGGCGAAGGCGCTGTCGGAAATGATCGAGATCGACTGCGCGATCAGGCTCGCGAAGGTGAAGCTCAACGGCGCCTGGCCGTTATAGGTGAAGTCGAGGCTGTTGAGATGATTGCCGTCGGCCCAGACTTCGAAATTCTCGGTCTGGTCGATGCCCGGGAGATCCGAGTTCTTCACCGTGACTTCATTCAGCTGGACGCTGAATCCGGCATCCGCGGTCAGCGTGAAGACATGCTGGCTGCCGTGGAAGCTGGTGGCGAAGACGTAGCCGCCGCCATTGGCCGCGCTGACCGCCACCAGGCGCTGGTTGGTGCCGGTGTAGTCCGCGACGATGTTCGGCGTGAACCCGTTGCCGACGCCATAGGTGCCGAAGCCGTTCGGGTCCGTGGTGTTGTTGACGTGGCTGCCGAAGCAGGGCTGCGTGCTGTTCTCGATGCAGTTCGCCGCCGATCCCGCCGTGTTGCCGAAATCCAAGGTGGTCGCCTGGGCTTCCAGACCGAAAGCACCCACGACGCCGGCTGCCATGAGCAGCCCCAACGCTGTCCGCTTCATCTGCCTCACCGCTTTTGGTTGCCTGCCTGCGGAGAGGGTGGCGGATGTCGCAGGGCGCCGCCTCCCCCAAATGGGGGTGAATGCGCGGCGTTAACCCCTATTCGGGCAAGCGGCTCACCAGCGCCCGTTGCCGGCGCGCATATCCTCCGCCCGCAGCAGGATTGGAAACCGTTCGCGCAGCTTCGCGTCGGTGGCGGGATCGATATAGGCGGGGTAGTGCGAGGACAGGATCTCCTGCGCCCGGGACCGCGCCGCCTGGCGGATGTCGGGGGAGCCGCGACCCTGCCAGCCATTCATGGAATCGCGATCCGCGATGTGGGGATAGAGATACTCGGTCTCCATCAGCTCGAGCGTCTTCGGCGAGCCGAGATAATGGCCGGGACCGGCGATCGCACGGGCAATTTCGTCGAAGCTCAGGCTCTCGTCGGTGACGTCGATGACCTTCAGCACGCGCTGGATGTTGCCGAGCATGTCGTTGTCGATGACCATGGCCTCGACCGAGCAGCCGATCAGGCTCGCCATCATGCCGCAGCATTCGCTGATGTAATTGCCGCCGGCGACAGCGGCGAGGGTGACGGTGACGCCCTTCTCATAGCCGGCCTGAGCATCGATGGCCTTCGCGTCGGTCATGCCCGCGCCGACCGAGCTCGGGATGTCGTAGAAGCGGCACATCTGCACCGCGGCCGCGGTGAGCAGCGCTTCTTCTCCACCGCCGCCCGTGAAGGAACCGGTGCGCAGGTCGGAGACGAAGGGCCAGATGCCGAAGGAGACCGGCAGGCCCGGCGTGATCAGGTTGCCGACGATCAGGGTCACCAATGTTTCCGCGACGGTCTGCACCAAAGTGCCCGCCAATGCCGCCGGCGCGGTGGCGCCGGCCTGGGCGGCCACGGCAGGATCGATGCAGAGGCCGAGCCGCGCATTCGCCACCATCACCTCGGCATTCTCCTTGCCGAAGCGTAGAGGCGAGACGATGGGACAGCCGCCGATCACGCAGAAGGGGCGCTCGACGAACTTGCCCTCCCCGCCGAGGAAGGCGTCGAAGAAGGCGATCAGCTTGGCGTGGTGCTCGACATTCTCGATCGAGACACCGAAGGATTTCTGCGTCCCGGCCAGGCAGGCATAGGCGACGTTGAAATCCGCAGTGATGCGGTCCGGCATGTCGGTCGCGACAATGGTCTGGCCGAAGCAATGCACATGCTCCAGCCGGTCGGCCAGCCGCGCGAAGTCGTAAAGGTCGAGCAGGGTCGAGGGTCGGTATTCGCCGTTGTTGAAGTCGAGCACCTTGATCGCCTCGCCGGCGGTGGCGAAGTTGACGTTGCTGCCACCGAGCTCGAGGTCGTGTTCCGGAATCACGCCATAAGCGGTGTAGCGGCGGCAGGCGATCGCCAGCATGTCCTCGACCAGCGCGCGCGGGAAGCAGAGCCGGCCCTTGTCGTTCAGCCAGCAGCCGCGCGGCAGGGCGACATCGAGAATCTCCTGGATCGGCTCGCCGACGCCGAGCTTCTCCAGGACATCGAGCGCGGTGTCGTGGATTCGCTGCATGTCACGCTCGGAGAGGGGGCGATAGGTGCCGCCGGGCATGCCGGGGCGGACCGCGCCGGCCTTCGGCCCGGACTTGCGCAAGGCGCGCCGCGCCGCACTGCCGCCGCGGGCGGCGCGGGCCAAGCCAGGCTCGGACATGCTCGCGAGATCGGCCATCGACAGGCTCCGGAACTGAATGAACGTTCATTCCAATTCCAGCACAGCCGGGCGGGGCGGGAAAGTGCAAAAAGGTCGCAAAGACCTTAGGAATTTGCGGGTTGAAATCAAGGACCTGCCCGGCGTTTGATCCTCCACCCGACCCGCAAAGGATTCGCAATGACCGCTTCCGCGCCCCGGCCGAATCCCGAGAACAAGCTCGGCGAATCCACATCGCCCTATCTGCTGCAGCACCGGTTCAATCCGGTGAACTGGCGGATCTGGGGCGAGGAAGCGCTCGGCGAGGCGCAACGGGACAACAAGCCGATCCTGCTGTCGGTCGGCTACGCGGCCTGCCATTGGTGCCATGTCATGGCGCATGAGAGCTTTGAGGATGACGGCATCGCGGCCCTGATGAACAAGCTCTTCGTCAACATCAAGATCGACCGCGAGGAGCGGCCGGATCTCGACACCATCTATCAGCAGGCCTTGGCCCTGCTCGGCCAGCAGGGCGGGTGGCCGCTCACCATGTTCCTGATGCCGGACGGGCGGCCGTTCTGGGGCGGCACCTACTTTCCGAAAGAAGCACGCTACGGGCGACCGGGCTTTGGCGACGTGCTGAACTTCGTCTCGGAGATCTTCCACAAGGAACCGCAGAAGGTGATGACCAACGTCACCGCGATCGGCGAGGCGATGCAGAAGCTCGCCACGCCGCGGAGCGGCGGCGAGATCGAGACCGCCTTGCTGGACCGGATCGCCGAGCGGCTGCTGCAGGAAGTCGACCTGGAAAAAGGCGGCATCGGCTCGGCACCGAAATTCCCGCAGCCGGCGATCTTCACCCTGCTCTGGCGCGCCTACAAGCGCTCGGGCCGCGCCGAATATCGCCACGCCGTGACCGTGACCTTGACGCAGATGGCGCAGGGCGGGATCTACGATCACCTCGGCGGCGGCCTCGCGCGCTATTCGACCGACGCCGACTGGCTGGTGCCGCATTTCGAGAAGATGCTCTACGACAACGCGGAGTTCATCGCGCTGCTGACCCTGGTCTGGCAGGAGACCAAGGACCCGCTCTACGAGGCCAGGGTGCGCGAGACCATCGACTGGCTCGAGGCCGAGATGCTGACCGGGCCGGACCAGAAGACCAACCGCGCCTTCGCCGCCTCGCTCGACGCGGACTCGGAGGGGGAGGAGGGGCGCTTCTACGTCTGGAGCCGGAAGCAGATCGACGCGGCGCTGGGCGACGATGCCGATTTCTTCTGCAGCCATTACGACGTCACGCCCGGCGGCAACTGGGAAGGCCTCACCATCCTCAACCGCTCGCAGAAGCCGGCCCTGCTGGATGAAGCGGGCGAGGCGCGCCTGCAGCGCGCGCGGCAGACCCTGCTCTCGGTGCGCGCCGAACGCGTGCGCCCGGGCTGGGACGACAAGGTGCTGGCCGACTGGAACGGGTTGATGATCGCGGCCCTCGTCGAGGCCGGCCTGGTGTTCGAGGAGCCGCATTGGATCGACCTCGCCCGCGACGCCTTCGCCTTCATCCGCCGGCACATGTTCAAGGACGGGCGGCTTTACCACGCCTGGCGCAAGGATAAGCTGGCGCATCCCGCGACGCTCGACGATCACGCCAATCTCGCCCGCGCGGCGCTGGCGCTCTACGAGGCGACGGCGAAGGTGCAGTATCTCGACGCCGCGCGCGAGTTGACCGCGCTGCTTGACACCCATTTCTGGGATCCAGCCAGCGGCGGCTACTTCATGACCGCCGACGACACCAAGGACATGGTGGTGCGGCCGAAATCCGCAGCCGACAACGCGGTGCCCAACGGCAACGGCGTCATGGTCGGCGTGCTGGCGCGGCTTTTCCTGCTGACCGGCGAGGCGCGATTCGAGGAACGCGCGCGCGCCTTGGTCGCGGCCTTCAGCGGCGAGGTCGAACGCAACTTCTTCCCGCTGTCCACCTTCCTCAACAATTCCGCCTTCCTGGCCAATGCACTGGAAGTGGTGATCATCGGCGCCCATGACGCACCCGACACGATCGCCATGGTCGAGGCGGTGATGCGGCATTCGCTGCCCGACCGGCTGCTTCAGGTGGTACCACCCGATGCCGCCCTGCCCGCGGCGCATCCCGCAGCCGGCAAGACCCAGCAGCAGGGCAAGGCCACGGCCTATCTCTGCCGGAACCGGAGCTGCGGCCTGCCGATCACCGACCCGAAAGCGCTGGATGCCGCGCTGTCGACACGGTCGGCGGCGGCGTGACGATCAATGGGTGACCTGAAGCTGCGGGCCGAGCAAGGTCGCGAGGTCGTTCATGTTGGCGACCGAGCCGCCGACCCCGGTCAGGGTGACGGTTGAAGCGCCGCCGTTCCAGGTGATGACGCAATTGCCGGCCGAGCCCGCCGCGGAGAAACCGGCGTCGATCAGGTCCTGGATGTCGCTGCCGGCCCCGTCCAGAATCTGGGTGAAGACCAGCCGGTCACCTTCGGCCAGTTTGAAATCGGTGACGGTGTCCTTACCGGTATCGGCGAAGCGGAACTGAAAGGTGTCGGCGCCGGCGCCGCCGGTCAGCGTGTCGTTGCCGACGCCGCCCACGAGCGTATCGCCGCCGCCATTGCCGACCAGGATGTCGTTGCCCGCCCCGCCGGTAAGCGTATCGCCGCCGGCGCCGCCGGTCAGCGAGTCATTGCCGGCGCCGCCCGTCGCGGACAGCGCCGCACTGGTTTCCGCCGTGCCGATGACGGTGAGAACGCGGGTGGCCGAGAGCAACGACCCATCGATGCTCAAACCGGCGACGTTGGTCGCATCATGGAGCGTGAACTTGTAGCTGTTGCCGTCGGCCAGGGTGATGGCCTCGACATTGGTCAGCGTCGTCGCAGTGAAAACCACGCCGGCTGAATAGTTGCCGTTGAGGCTGAGCGTGTCCTGGTCCGCGCCGCCGTCGATCTGGTCCGCCGCGGTCAGATTGCCGGCCAACGTGAAGGTGTCGCTGCCGGCGCCGCCCTTCAGCGTATCGACCCCGGCACCGCTGGTGATCTTGTCGGCACCGGAACCGCCGGTGATCGCGTCGTTGCCGGCACCGCCGATCGCCGTCAGGGCCGCGCTCAGCTCGGCAGCCCCGTCGAGCGTGAGAGCATTGGCGGCGGCCAGAGCCGCGGCATTCACCGTGAGCCCGCTGCCGTTGGTCGCGTCATCCAGCGTCAGCTTGTAGCTGTTGCCCGCCGCGACGGTGATGGTCTCGACATTCCTGACCGTCGTCGCCGCGAGAACCACCCCGGCGCTGTAATTGCCGGAGAGGGTCAGCGTATCGGTGTCCGCGCCGCCGTCGATCTGGTCGAGCGCGGTCAGGTTCGCCGCGAGCGCAATCGTGTCATTCCCCGCACCGCCATCGACGACATCGTCGCCGGCACCGGTGGTCAGCACGTCGTTGCCGGCACCTCCGCTCAGGACGTCCGACCCGGCGCCGCCGGTCATCACATCGTTGCCGCCGCCGCCGGTCGCGGCGAGCGATGCACTGGTCTCGGCCGAACCGTCGACGGTAAGAACACGCGTCGCGCCGAGCAACGCGCCGTCGATGCTGAGTCCGGCCGCGTTGGTCGCATCGTTCAAGGTCAACTTGTAGCTGTTGCCGTCGGCAACGGTGATGGTCTCGACACTGGTGAGCGTCGTCGCGGTGAACACCACACCGGCCGCGTAGTTGCCGTTGAGACTGAGCTTGTCCTGGTCGCCGCCGCCGTCAATCTTATCGGCTGCGGTGAAGTTGCCGGCGAGGATGAAGCTGTCGGCCCCGGCATTCCCGCTCAAAGTATCGTTGCCGGCGCCCGCGGTGATCACATCCGCTCCGGCGCCGCCGGTGATCACGTCATTGCCGGCGCCGCCGGTGACGCTGAGCGCCGCACTGGTCTCGGCCGATCCGTCCAGGGTCAACGCCGCGGTCGCGGCCAGGGCAGCGGCATTGACCGCGAGACCGGTGCCGTTGGTGGCATCGTCGAGTGTCAGCTTGTAGCTGTTCCCAGCGGCGAGGGTGATGGTCTCGACATTGGTCAGGGTCGTCGCGTTGAAGACGAGGCCGGCGCTGTAATTGCCGGAGAGCGTCATCGTGTCGTTGCCGGTACCGCCATCCACCTGGTCCGCCGCGGTGAGGTTCGCGGCCAGCACAATCGTGTCATTGCCGCTGCCGCCGTCCACCGCGTCGGTTCCGGCGCCGGTGGTCAGCGTATCGTTGCCGTCGCCGCCCTTCAGCAGGTCCGAGCCGGCGCCGCCGGTCAGCGCGTCGTCTCCCGCACCACCGGTGAGGAGAAGCGCCGAGGCGGTTTCCGCGGCGCCGTTGACGGTCAGCACCTGGCCGGCGGCGAGGGCGCTGCCGTCGATGGCGAGCGAGGCCGTGTTGTTGGCATCGTTCAGCGTGAACTTGTAGCTGTTGCCGGCGGCGAGCGCGATCGTCTCGACGTTGACCACGGTCGTCGCCGTGAAGGTGAGTCCGGCCGAATAGTTGCCGTTGAGCTTCAGGACGTCGTTGTCCGCGCCACCGTCGAGCTTGTCCGTCGCCAGCAGATCGGCGCCGAGATCAAGCACGTCATCGCCGGCGCCACCTTGCAGCGTGTCGATATTGGCGCCCGAGATCAGCAGGTCGTTACCGGCGCCGCCCTGCAGGATGTCCGCCCCGGTGCCGCCGACCAGCACATCGTCGCCGGCACCGCCGCGGGCGGTCAGCGCGGCCGTGGTTTCCGCCGCGCCGTTCAGGGAGAGCGTGTCTGCCGCGCCGAGCCCAGACCCATCGACGGTCAGCCCGGCGGCGTTGGTGGCATTGTCCAGGGTCAGCGCATAGTCATGGCCGGCGGCAAGCTGGATGGTCTCGACATTGGTGACCGTGGTCGCCGTCAGCACCAGGCCGGCATAATCGCCGTCCAGCAGCAGGGTGTCGGTGTTGGCGCCGCCGTCGATCTTGTCGGCCGCTGAAAGGTCGCCACCGAGCTCCAGGCTGTCGTTGCCGTTGCCGCCGGAGAGCGTGTCGGTGCCGGCACCGGCCCGCAACAGATCGTTGCCGTTGCCGCCGGTCAGGACGTCATCGCCGGCGCCGCCCAGCATCGTGTCGTTGCCGCTGCCGCCGGTCGCGGTGAGCGCGGCACCGGTCTCGGCACTGCCGTCGAGATAAAGCGCGTTGGCCGCGACGAGGGCCGCGCCGTTGACCGTCAGGCCCAGGCCATTGGTCGCGTCGTCGAGGATCAGCTTGTAGCTGAAGCCGTTGGCGAGCGTGATGGTCTCGACATTGGTTATCGTGGCCGCCCCGAACGCGACCCCGGCGCTGTAGTTGCCGTTCAGCGTGACCGTGTCCGTGCCACTGCCGCCATCGATCGCGTCCGCGGCAGTCAGGTTGCCGGCGAGCACGATCGTGTCGTTGCCGGCGCCGCCGCTGACCGTGTCCATGCCGGCGCCGGTGGTGAGCGTGTCGTTACCGTCGGCACCGGAGAGCACATCGTCGCCGGCGCCGCCGCCGAGGGTGTCGTTCGCGGCTCCCCCCAGCAGGGTCAGCGCGGCGCCGGTCTCGGCCGCGCCGTCGATGATCATCACCTGGCCGGCCGCCAACGTGGACCCATCGACCTTCAGCGCCGTCGTCGCCGTCGCGTCGTTCAGCACCAGCTTGTAGCTGTTCCCGATGAGGTCGATCTGCTCCACGTTGGTGATGGTGGTGGCGCTCAGCGTCACGCCGACGACGTAGTTCCCGTTCAGGCGGACGGTATCGAAATCGGCGCCGCCGTCGATCTTGTCCACCGCGGTGAGCCCGGCGTTCAAGGTCATCACATCGTCGCCCGCGCCGCCCGACAGCACGTCATTGCCGGCACCGGAGGTCAGCGCATCGGCCCCGGCACCGCCGGTCAACGTGTCGTTGCCGGACCCGCCGATCAGCACGTCGTCGCCGGCACCGCCGGTCGCATTCAGCAGCGAGGAGATTTCAGCGCCCGCGTCGAAGATCAGCTTGTTGCCGGCGCCAAGACCCGATGCGTTGACGGTGATGCCGGTGGTGTTGTTGGCGTCGGTGAGCTTCAGGTTGTAGTCGTGACCGGCAGCGAGAAGGAAGGTCTCGACATTGGTGACGGTGGTCGCGGTGAACACCACGCCCGCGCCGTAATCGCCATCCAGCTTCAGACTGTCGAAGTTCGCGCCGCCGTCGATCTTGTCCGCGGCATCCAGGCCGGCGCCGAGATCAAGCACGTCATTGCCATTGCCGCCGGCGAGCGTGTCGGTGCCGGTCCCGGCGACCAGCGTGTCGTCGCCGTTGTTGCCGGTCAGCACATCATTGCCGGCATTGCCGGTGAGCAGGTCCTTGCCGGCGCCGCCGGTGAGCACGTCGCCGCCGCCGCCGCCCTTGGCGGTGAGAGCGGCGGCGGTCTCCGCCGTGCCGATGACGGTGAGGCTGTTGGGCGCCGCCAGTGCGGAACCGTCGATGCCGAGACCCGCCGTGTTGTTGGCGTCGTTCAAGGTGAGCTTGTAGCTGTTGCCGGCGGCGAGCTCGATCGCCTCGACATTCACCAGCGTGGTCGCCGTGAAGGTAACCCCCGCCGCGTAGTTGCCGTCGAGCGCCAGCGTGTCGGTGTCGGCGCCGCCGTCGATCTTGTCCGCCGCGGTGAGATTTCCGGCGAGAACGAAGCGATCGCTCCCGGCACCGCCGCTCAACGTGTCGTTGCCGGCCCCCGCGGTCAGCACATCCGCGCCCGCATTGCCGGTCAGCGTGTCGTTGCCGGCGCCGCCGTCGAGCTGATCCGCGCCGCCGCCGCCGGTGAGCATATCGTTGCCGGCGCCGGCTTCGGCGATCAGCGCCGCGCTGGTCTCGGCGGCACCGTTGAGGGTCAGCACGTTGCTCGCGGTCAGCGTCTTGCCGCCAACCGTCAGCGAAACCGCGTTGCTGGCGTCCGCTAGGGTCAGCTTGTAGCTGTTGCCGGCCTTGAGCTCGATCCGCTCGACCTCGGTCAAGGTGGTCGCGGCGAAGGTGACGCCCGCGGCGTAGTTGCCGTCGAGCTTCAAGACGTCGTTGCCGCTGCCGCCGACCAGCGTGTCCGCCGCCGTCAGATTGCCGGCGAGATCGAGCACATCATCGCCGGCGCCGCCATCGGCAGTGTCGTTGCCGGTGCCCGGTGTCAGCGTGTCGTTGTCGCCGCCGCCCAGCAGCATGTCGTCGCCGGCGTTGCCGGCGAGGCTGTCATTCCCGGCGCCGCCGTCGAGCTTGTCCTTGCCGCCGCCGCCGGTCAGCACATCGTCGCCGGCGCCGGATTCCGCGATCAGCGCCGCGCTCGCCTCGGCCGTGCCGTTGAGGGTGAGAATGTTGCCGGCCGTCAAGGCCTTGCCGTCGACCGTCAGCGAGACCGCATTCGCGGCATCGGCCAGAGT
Organism: Dongia sp.; assembly: GCA_041913405.1. Classification (GTDB taxonomy): domain Bacteria; phylum Pseudomonadota; class Alphaproteobacteria; order Dongiales; family Dongiaceae; genus Dongia. The sequence continues at coordinate 42,441 of JAYSFH010000001.1, forward strand.
GAGCTTGTAGCTGCTCCCCGAGGCGAGCGTGATCCGCTCGACCTCGGTCAGCGTGGTCGCGGCGAAGGAGATGCCCGCCGCATAATCGCCGTCGAGCTGCAGCGTATCGGTGCCGGTGCCGCCGGTGAGCTTGTCCGCGGCGGTGAGATTGCCGGCGAGATCGAGCACGTCATCACCCGCGCCGCCCTCCGCGGTGTCATTGCCGCTGCCGGTCTGCAGAAGGTCGTCGCCGTCGCCGCCCCGCAGATAATCGTCATCGGCGCCGCCCAGCAGCGTGTCGTCGCCGTCCGCGCCGAACAGCCGGTCCTCGCCGCCGAGGCCGGAGAGCTGGCCCGCGGCGCCTGCCTGCAACACCAGGGCCTCGTCATCTCCGGTGCCGGTCGCATCGCCGGTGACCACCGTCTCCGGCATCACGCGGATGGAAAGCGTCGCCGTGTCGCTGCGGCCGTCGCCGTTCACCAGGGTGTAGGTGAAGAGATCGAGCGCGCCATTCGGCAGCGCCGCGAAGTCCGTGACCGAGCCCACCGTTCGCTGGTAGCTGACGCTGCCATCGGCCGCGATGTGCAACGTTCCAAACTGACCGGCGACGTCGGCGCCACCCGCTGTGACCGGAATCGCGGCGCCGATCCCTGCGGCTTCGGTCACCACCCCGCCGGCGGTGAGGTCGGGCGCCCCACCCCAGCCGACGATGACATTGCCGGCGCCCAATCCACGCAGCACACCGCCGGCGTCGTCCTTCGCCTCGAAGGGATCCGGCCCGATCGTTGCGGTCGATGGACCGCTGTTCCGCGCCAGGTTGATGCCGTCGAAATCCGGCGCCGGCGATCCGGTGCCGCGCAATGTCGACGGGCCCTCGAAGCCCCCTTCTTCACGGCCGGTGCCGGCGGGCCGGAAGGCGCGCAGCAGCGATCCCGAGACCGGATCGAAGACCGTCAGCAGCGCGCCGCCGAAATGCGGCGGCTTCGCCCCGGCCGTGGCGAACTCCGCCGGCGGCGGCGGTTCCGGTGAGTCGGTCAGGATGATCTCGTTGCCCGACCGGAGCTCCGGCGCCTCCAGGGCCAGAGTATCGCCGCGGGGATCGAGCACGGTCGGCGCCCTGCCGGCCAGGAGCGCCGGCCCATAGCCCTCGATCACCACCAGCTGGTCGCCGGACTGAAGGTAGAGATCGCCGCCCCTCAAGGCGATCGTCGCCGCGGCCAGGGTGAAGGGCAGTGCGATCACCTGGCCCGGCTGCGCGGTCACGATGCGCGGGAGAGGATTGGCCGTTGCGTCCGGGCCAAGGGCAGGCGCCGCCGTCGGGCTTTGCGGCCCCGGCGTTGCGCCTTCGGTATTCGGTGCGACCCCCGTCATCCCCGATCGCCGGACGCGTTGCACCGCTTTCGCGTAACCCCCCGCGAAATAACGGTTTTCGGCCGGTCGCTGTCTCCCCGTTTCGACCCCACGTTAACGGCGGCAAGCGCGTGTTAACGTTTAATTAAGCATAGAGTTTAACGGGGCGGGGAAGGGCGGACAAGCCAAGTCGAGACTTAATTCCCGACGTTAGCCATGAAGTCACACACCGAGGAGGGAGTCTGGAAAATCCGAGTCGACGTCAAAATCCCACGGATTTGACATCGCGCGCCCGAATTTCGCCCCAAGATCGCCCCGATTACCTTGCAGGTTCGCGACTGCTGCGCGACGATTCCGAGTCGCAACATATTGGGGACTTCGATGACCATCAGGATGATGCCGGCGCTTTGCGCTGCACTGCTGCTTGCCGCCTGCGGGAGCAGCGGATCCGACACCGGCGGGAACATGGCGGCGAACGACACGTCGCAGCTTTCCGGCACGGGCACCAACGGCGTGTCCGGGACGGGGCTCGACAACGGAGTCCAGAGCGCCAGCATGGGCCCGGGCAGCACCGGGGAATTCGAGACCCAGATCGGCAACACGATCCACTTCGACACCGACAGCTACTCGCTGAATGCCGAGGCCCAGGGCATCCTGCAGAAGCAGGCGGCTTGGCTGCAGAAATATCCGCAGCACATGGCGACGATCGAAGGCCATGCCGACGAGCGCGGCACCCGCGAATACAACCTCGCGCTCGGTGACCGCCGCGCGACCACGGTGATGAACTACCTGGTGGCCCTGGGCATCGACAAGTCGCGGCTCTCGGAAGTCTCCTACGGCAAGGAGAAGCCGATCTGCCCGGACGCCTCCGACAGCTGCTGGGCCGAGAACCGCCGCGGCGTCACCGCGCTCAGCAACTAACCACCGACCGAAAGATCGCTCCGATGTTGCGACGACTGCCGGCGCTCTGCGCCGGGGTGATGATGCTGGCTGCCTGCGACAGCGTTCCGGATCAAGCCATGCCGCTCAAGCAGACGCCTTCCTCCGGCAAGGTTGTGCCGGGCGAGGCAACCATCGACAGCAACGTCGGCAACACCGTCTATTTCCTGACCGACAGCGCCTTGCTGGAACCACAGGCGCAGCGGATGCTGCAGGTGCAGGCCGTCTGGCTGAAGGAATATCCGCACTACAGAATCACCATTGAAGGTCATGCCGACGAGCGCGGCACGCGTGAATACAATCTGGCGCTGGGCGAACGGCGCGCCCAGGCGGTGATGGATTATTTCATCGCCCTCGGCGTCGATCCGAAGCGGCTGAAGACGATCTCCTACGGCAAGGAGCGGCCGGTCTGCACCGAGGCCAATGAAGCTTGTTGGAGCCAGAACCGGCGCGGCGTGAGCACGCTCGCTGACTAGCCGACCGTTTTCCTCAGCCCCCGACAAGATAACCCTGTCTTGACGCGGCGCGGCGGACTTGCCACTTTCACTGCGTTACACGTCTTCAGGGCGGGGTGAAACTCCCCACCGGCGGTAGGGGTTCTTAAGAACCCGAGCCCGCGAGCGCCGTGTCTCGAAAGAGAGACGGGTCAGCAGACCAGGTGAAGCATCTCCCGATGCCAGTCCTGGGCCGACGGTTAAAGTCCGGATGGAAGAAGACGCAGCGTCCGATAAGCGATTCCGCGCGCGGAATCCGTCTCGTTGGGCGTTCGCCCTGAAACGTTTGTCGCAACCTGTTGAAGTGCGAGGAGCGTTTCACCATGACCACCCTTCTCAACCAGCGTATCGATGCCGCCATCGCCGCCATGCGGTCCGGCATCCCGGTCGTCATGCTTGACGACCATGACCGCGAGAACGAGGCCGATCTCGTGCTCGCCGCCGAGACCCTGACCCGCGATGTGATGGCGCGGATGATCCATGACGGCAGCGGCATCGTCTGCCTCTGCCTCGACGACGAGACCGTGCGGCGGCTCGATCTGCCGCCGATGGTGGCGCGCAATGAATGCAAGAACGGCACGGCCTTCACGGTCTCGATCGACGCCCGGCACGGCATCAGCACCGGCGTCTCCGCCGCCGACCGGCTGGTCACCGTGCGCGCCGCGGTCTCGGAACGCGCAACGCCGGCCGACCTGATCCGCCCCGGCCACATCTTCCCGCTGCGGGCCAACCCCGGCGGCGTGCTCGGCCGGCGCGGCCATACCGAAGGCTCGGTCGATCTCGCGCGTCTCGCCGGGCTCAAACCCGCCGCGGTCATCTGCGAACTGATGACCAAGGACGGCGAAATGCTGCGCAGCAAAGCTGCAAAAAGCTATGCCCGCCGCCACGGTTTCCCGGTGCTCACCATCGCCGAACTGGTCGCCTACCGGACGGACCTGGAGCGCGCTGCCGCCTGACCGCAACAGCGCGGCAAACCGCCGCGTTTCGATCGCGCTCGTCCGCGGTTTGACAAAACGCAAATCGGCGTTCTGACCCGGTCGCTAAGGATTAAACGTGCAGGTCGCACCGTTGTGGTGATGGCCCGCCGTGGAAAATCCTTTCGCGGGGTGAAACGATGAGACAGTGGGTCATTGCCGGCGCTTTGCTCGCCGGTCTTTTAAATTGCGGCCTGGGGCTCCCGGCCGAAGCGGCCTCGCCTGCCAAGCCGCTCTTCACCGGCATGAAGAACGAGAATGACAGCGACGTCCAGCATGTCCGCGACGCGCTGACCGGCTTCAACGGCCTCAACAAGCGCTGGCCGGCCAATCTCGACGAGCTCTCCGCCTTCGCGCAGCAATACCGGCTGCCGTTCGATCTCGCCGTGTTCGACCGCGCCAACTACTCCGTCCAGGACCAGGGCGGCGCCTCGGTCGCCGTCTTCGAGTTCGTGATGAAGGGCTCACCCACCAAGGGCGCCTTCGCCATCGCCAACTACAGCGTCAAGAAGTGAGGGCCCGGCCATGAAGAGAATCGATTTCCGCGCCGCCAGCCTTGCAACGATCGCACTGCTCTCCGCGGCGGCCCTCGCCGGCTGTGCGCCGCCGCCGCAGGAACAATTCTCGATGATGCCGCCTCCGACCATACCGGAGCCGGGCGTCGGCGGCGGCACGGCCGAGCTCCCGGCACCAGCGCCGGCGCCTTATGACGCCGACCATGTCGGCGAGGAAATCAGCTCGGCGGTCAGCAGCACGCCGCGGACCACGATCTACACCAACGTGCTCAACGGCTCGGGTGGCAGCTGCGTCGACGCCGCGACCACCCGCGGCCAGGCGATCGCCGACAAGCTGCAGACCATGCAGAACAATGGACAGATTCCCGCGGACCACACGATCGAGGTCCATACCTACAGCGGCTATCGCGTGCCGTTCATCGACTACGGCAGCCTGCACACCTACACCGTCACCCAGATCAAGGGGCCCGACGGCAGGGTCAAGGACACCTGGACCTCGGACAATTATCTCGGCCCCAACAGCACGACCCACCACACCGGCGACGGCGGCTACACCGACTGGAGCGATCCGCTGACCAATCCGGTTCCGCCGACCAACGCACCGACGCCCACCAAGAAACCGCGCGGCGGCGGCAGTGGGGGCGGTGGCGGCGCGGGTGGTGGCGGCGGTGGCGGAGGAGGGGGCGGTGGCGGCGAGGGCTGAGGAAGCCATGCGGCGTGCGATTTCACGCCGGTTCGCTCTGCAGACCGCCCTGGCCGCGTTCGGCGCGGTCGCGACGGCGATGCCGTTGCGCCGCGCCGCGCAGGCCTCCACCGATACCCGCCGCCGGCTGTTCGTGCCCGGCTATCGCACCGAGCTGGCCCGCCAAGGCGACACCCTGCTGGTCGATCTGCCGGAGATCAGCAAGGTGCCGGCCGGGTGGACTGAGAACCGCACCGCGCTCAACATGCTCGATCTCTCCGAACCCGGCGCCGAGCCCAAGCGCGCCGTGTTTCCAGT
>JAYSFH010000001.1:47701-57218 GCA_041913405.1 Dongia sp.
CCAGGTGCTGCGCCCGCTCGGCGTCGGCGTCTTTTCCGGCATGGAGCATGACACGGTCGTCGGCTTCGACCTGGAAAGCCTCGACATGACGGCGATGGTCCGCCCGGTCCGGGAAGGCTGGCGCTTCGGCGGCCATCCGGCACTCATGCCGGACGGCAAGCACGTCGCCATTGCCGAACGCCATCCGGCCGATCCGAAGAGCGGCGATCGCGCCAGCGATATCGCCCGGCTCGCCGGGCGCATCGTGATCCGCGACGCCGTCACGCTCGCCCCGGTCGACGAGCTGCCGGGCCATGGCATCCGCCCGCATGAGATCCAGATCACCGAAGACGGGCGCCACATGGTGGTGGCGAATTACGGCAGCACCGCGGTTGCCGGATCCTCGGATGAATATCCGGATCTGCCGGACCCGATCGCTCCGGGCATCGCAATCATCGAGATCGCCAGCGGCAAGCTGATGTCCTGGATCGACGGGTCGGATCCGACCGCAGAGCTCCGACACCTCTGCGGCAAACGGCTCGACCGCATCTTTGCGGTGACCGCGAAGATGGCCTGGGGCGATTCCCCGGAAGCCGCCGGCCTGGAGCCCGACCCCAGCGCGGAGCATGGCTTCGAATATCTCGCCTCGCGGCCGGTCCATGTCGTCGGTGACCATGCCGAGCCGCTGCTCTCAGACCAGCTGCCGATGACCCGGCACGGCCTTTCCGTGCTCTACGACGCCAAAGCCGACGAAATCCTGATGACCTTCCCGGCGACGCATCGCATCGCGCTGTTCGACGGCGCGACCGGGGCGGTCAAGAAGATCATCCGGACCGACGCACATGGGTTGCGCTGGCCCTGCGGCGTCGCGCTCTCGCCGGACGGCTCCACCTGGCATGTGACCGGCTATTGGAACGGCCTGATGACGCTCCAGGCCGGCACGCATCTGGTCGGCAGCGTCAACCCGCTGCCGAAATGGTGGGGCCACAGTCACACGGTGATCGGCTAGCTTCGCCCTTCCATTTCCCGTCCAGCCGGGCCAGAGTCGCCGCTCCTTTTGCAGTCGGGAGCAAGGTGATGAAGGCGAATGCCATCCGCATCCATGAAACGGGCGGACCGGAGGTCATGCGCTGGGAAGAGGTCGACGTGCCGCCGGCGGGTCCCGGCGAGGTCACGATCAAGAACCATGCCTGCGGCCTCAACTTCATCGACACCTACCAGCGGAGCGGCCTTTATCCGCTGACCATGCCGAGCGGCCTGGGCCTCGAAGGCGCCGGCGTGGTCGAGGCAGTCGGTCCCGGCGTCACCGAGTTCAAGCCCGGGGACCGGGTCGCCTATTGCTCGGCGCCGAACGGCGCCTATGCGACCTACCGCAACTATCCCGCCGAGCGGCTGATCAAGCTTCCGGATTCGGTCGATTTCGAGACTGCGGCCGGCATGATGCTGCAGGGCATGACGGTCGAGTTCCTGCTTCGCCGCACCTATCCGGTGAAGGCGGGGGACTTCGTTCTGTTCCATGCCGCGGCCGGCGGCGTCGGCACCATCGCGATGCAGTGGCTCGCCAGCCTGGGCGCGGTCACCATCGGCACCGCAGGATCGCCGGAGAAATGCGCCATCGCCAAATCGCTGGGCGCCACCCATGTCATCAACTACCGCAGCGAAGACTGGGTGAATCGGGTCAAGGAGATCACCGACGGCAAGGGCGTGCACGTGGTCTATGACGGCGTCGGTAAGGACACCTTCCTGCCTTCGCTCGATTGCCTGCGGATGCGCGGCATGATGGTGACTTTCGGGAACGCATCCGGCCCGGTGCCGGAAATCCCGCCGCTGCTGCTCTCGCAGAAGGGTTCGCTGTTCCTGACCCGCCCAACCCTGTTCCACTATATCGCCAGCCGTGCCGACCTCGAGCTCTCGGCCAGCGCCTTGTTCGACGTGGTCAACCGCGGCGTGGTGAAGATCCAGATCGGCCACCGCTATCCGCTGAAGGAAGCGGCGGAGGCGCATCGCGATCTGCAGGCCAGGAAGACGACCGGCGCGACGATCCTGCTGCCCTAGGGTTTGCGCGTCCAAGCACCCAGCTCGGAACGACCGACGATCGTGCTCTCGCCGATCTGCATCATGTCGCGGCGCAGGGTCTCGACTTCCCCGCGCGTTGCGAGACCCAGACGCTCGATGCTGGGCGTGACGCTGGCGGCCATATCGGCGGCCACCTGGAGCCAGGCCGAGATCTCCGGTGCGCCGCCGAACAAGACGCGCATTTCCATCGACGGCGCCGGAAGCTCGGCGCCGGTGAAGGCCGTGCGCAGCCGCTTCATCATCTCGGGGCGGCCGAACGCATCCAGCATGAGCGCGCAGCAGCGGTCGTAAGCGGCGACCGGCGGCGCGGAGGAGGCTAGGCTCAGGTCCGGCTCGTGCAGGACGATGATCCCGCCGGGACGGACATGGCGAGCGACCCTCCCCAGCCAGGCGCCCGGATCCTGCTGAAACAACAGGACGTAGCGGCCAACCAAGGCATCGAAGGGCTCCGCGAATGTCATCGTCGCGGGATCGCCGGCGAGGAACCGAACATGGCCGATTCCCCTGGCCTTGGCGCCGGCTTCCGCTGCAGCAACGGCGCGATCGGCGCGATCGGTGCCGACCACCTCACCAGCGTCGCCGACGAGCTCCGCCGCCAGGAAGGCCGTATGACCCGCCCCGCTGCCAACGTCAAGTACCCGCATCCCGGGCCCGACGCCGGCAGCCGTGAAATACGCCCGTGTGATTGGCTCGACCAGACGCGCTTGCCGATCGAGCCGATCAAGCTCTGCGTCCGCGTGGCCGAGGACATAGTGCTGGGCCGTCCCTGGGGCTGTATCCGGCATTCCGCGCCTCCCTCGCCGGTTGCGCCGTCTCGATACAACCCGCCGGTTATCGCTCCGTCACGGCGCGCGTTATCCGGCGGTTAAATCGGCGTACAGGTTGCGGCGCGGCATAGAATAGGCGCTAATTCAGCCGCGCTGCGGCGGATGAACGAACGGTCGCGGACGGAGTGGTCGAGATGGTTTCCGTGCAACTGGTGCTGCTCGGGGGATTCCAAGCCTTCGCTGGGGATCAGGAGATCGAGATCCCCGGCCGCAAGGAGCGCGCTCTGCTTGCCTTGCTGGCTGTGTCAGTCGGCAGGGCCCAGGCCCGCGACAAGCTCGCCGGATTGCTGTGGAGCGACCGGGCCGACAAGCAGGCGCGGGACAGCCTGAAGCAAGCCGTGTTCAAGCTGAGAAGATCCCTCGATGGCGTTCAACCGTCACCGCTGCGCACCGACCGCGACGCACTCAGCCTTGAACAGGCAGTCGTCGCGGTCGATGTCGCCGAGTTCGAAAAGCTGATCCGGGACGGGACGACGGAGAGCCTCGCGCGCGCCACGGCGCTCTATCGAGGCGACTTCCTGGACAACCTGGATCTGCGCGACGCCGTCTTCGACGAATGGCTGGCAACCGAGCGACAGCGCCTGCGCGGGCTGGCAAGCGGGGCACTCGGCAAGTTGCTCGACCGCTACCGCGCCGATGCCGCGCATGAAGCAGCGGCGTCCATCGCGCGGCGGCTGCTCGCCCTCGATCCCTTACACGAGGCCGCGCACCGGGCGCTGATGGAGATCCACGTGGCCCACGGCCAGGCCGCAATGGCGTTGAAGCAATATCAGGTCTGCCGGGAGACGCTGCATCGCGAGCTCGGTGTCACGCCGGAACCGGAGACCGAGCGACTGCGCCTGGCGATCCAGAACAAGCGGAACGCGCCCACGCCGCGTGCGCCGGAATCACGCTCCGCGGTCCAGCACGCAGCGATCGCGGTGCTGCCCTTCGACAATCTCAGCGCCGATCCCCAGCAGCAGTATTTGGGCGATGGGATCGCCGAGGACATCATCACGGAACTGTCGCGCTACCGGTCGCTGGTGGTGATCGCCCGCAACTCATCCTTCCAGTTCCGCGGTCCGGATAGTCCGAAAGCCGTCGATCTCGCGGCGGTGCGGCACAAGCTGGGCGCGCAGTTCGTGGCCGAGGGCAGCCTGCGCAGGATCGGCACACAGCTACGCCTCGCAGTTCAGCTGATCGACACCGCGACAGAAGCCCATATCTGGGCTGAACGCTACGACTGCGGGGTCAGCGACGTGTTCCGGGTGCAGGATGAAATGACGCGTGCCATCGCCGCCACCCTGGAAGGTCGGGTCGCGGCCAGCGGCGCCGAGCAGGCGCGGCGGCGCCCGACCCAGGACTGGGCGGCCTATGACTACTTTCTGCAGGGCCGGGAGCGATATCATCGCTATGCCTTCGCCGAGGCAGAGCCCTACTTCGCGAAAGCCGTCGCGCTCGATCCCAGCTACGCGCAAGGCCATGCCTTCTGGGCGCACACGCTCCTCGGCAAGTACTGGCGCGACCCTGATCCCGCGCTGAAGCAGGCTGCCGCAGACAGCGCGCAGACGGCCCTGGTGCTGGATGACGCCGATCCTTTCTGTCATGCGACGCAGGGTTTTGTCCTGACCCACCAGGGACGCCGTGATCAAGCCGGCGCCTATTTCGACCGCGCCCTCGCGCTCAACCCGGGCCATGTGCAGATTGCAACCAAGCAAGCCTGGTGGCTGGCCCGGGTCGGCCGTTCCGCCGAGGCGTTGACGAAACTCGACGCAATCCGGCAGCGCGATCCGTTTCCGCCCAACTGGTTCTGGGAGGTCCGAGCCATCGCCCTGCTGGTGGAGCGGCGGTATGGGGACGCTATCGATGCGCTTGCCCGCATGACGCATCGCCACGCCTGGGACCACGCCTACCTGGCCGCCTGCCTCTCCTATCTTGGCCGGCCGGACGAAGCGCGCGTCGCTGCAACGGAGGCGCTGGCGATCGATCCGCTCTTCACCCTCAGCCGGTATGCGCTGGTCGAAGGCTATACGCTGCCACGCGAGCTAGCGCACCTGCTTGGCGGCATGCGCAGGGCGGGAATTCCGGAGTAGCCGATGTCGATTTCCGGCGCGCTAAGCCGCGCGCGCCAGCGCGGGCGCCGGGAAGGTGACGCTGGCCGTGGTGCCTTGGCCGGGCTTGCTGGCGAGCGCCAGGGTGCCGCCATTCAGCTCGGCCAGCGACTTCGAGATGGCGAGGCCGAGGCCCCAACCGATCTGCGTCCGGGACTGACTGTTCTCGATCTGGCCGAAGGGCTGCAGTGCGCGCTCGAGATCGCCGGCCGCGATGCCGATGCCGCTGTCCTTGACCCATATGCAAAGCTGGCCGTCCGCGGTGCGATGCGCGCCCAAGGTCACGCTGCCGCCGGGCTCGGTGAACTTCACCGCATTGCCGAGGAAGTTCAGCACGATCTGCTTCAGATGCTTGCGATCGACGAACAGCCGCGGCAGCTCGCCGTCGAGATCGCCCAGAAGCTCGAGCCCGCGTTCCGATGCGCGCTGCTGCATCATGCCGATGCAGGCGGTGCCGAGCTCCTGGACATCGACCGATTGCGGCGCCGGCGTCATCTTGCCGTTTTCGATCCGCGCGATGTCCAGCACGCCGTCGATCAGGCCGAGCAGATGCCGCCCGGCGCCGACCACGTCGCGCGCGTAATTGCGATAACGCGGCTCGCCCAGCGGCCCGAACGCCTCCAGCGCCATGATCTCGGAGAAGCCGATGATGGCGTTCAGCGGCGTGCGCAATTCGTGGCTCATATGCGCCAGGAATTCCGACTTCGCGCGGTTGGCGACCTCGGCGCGGAGCTTCGCGGCGGACAGCTCGTGCGCCACATACCAGAGCCGGCGGCGATGGCGGATCAAGACCGCGACCAGGATCAACAGCGAGAGCAGCACCGCCGCGGTGATCCCGGCCAGCAGGCCGAAATCGACCTCGATGCGGCTACGCTCGGCATTCACCGTCTGCAGGCCCTGCTGATAGCTGGCGAGCGCGATGCGGCGCACCGAGCCTTCGGTCGCGCGCAGGATGGCATAGACTTCGGGCGCGGCTGCGCTCAACGAGCCCTTGGCGGCGATCAGGGCGGTGATCTCGCCGTCGAGCGTGCCGATGCGCTTGAGCTCGATGTCGAACATCTCGTCCTGCGGCAGCTGCGCGCGGGCGTCGCCGGCGCTTACCACATGGACCCAGGTCTGGAAGGCGTTCCAGCGGTCTTTGAGCGCCTGCGGGTCGTCGTGCCCGGCAAGCGAAGCGGCGACCGCGGCTTCGAAGCGCGTGTAATGCGTCTCGAGCTGGGTGCCCATCCAGGTGATGTTGTAATGCGGCGCGTTGCGGAGCGAGTCGAGGCGGTCCACGGCGCGGCTGCCGATCCAGCCGGCGGCGATCACCATGGCGACGATCCCCAGCGCGATCAGGACGTCGCGCAGGATACCTTGGCGCCGGTTCAGCATGGCGCCGCGGCCGGCCGGCATGCTGCCGAAAGTGCTGCGTCCGCTCATGCTCATTGCACGGTCAACCGGTTCAGTTGCCAGACGCTGCGCGAGAAATAGAGATCCTTCTGCAGCCCGAAGTGTTCGGAGTAGGGATAGATGATCCAGAGCGGACCCTTGTCGTCCTCCGGCAGCGGCTTGCCATCGACCGCATAGGCGACGATGACGTCGTAATCGCGGACGTCCTCGATCGGGATCTTGACCTGGTAATCGTCCACCGCCCCGGCCACGATAGTCTGGCCGCTGGCCCCGAGCCGCGCCAGCAAATCGCGGATCTTCACGCCTTCGTAGAGATTCTCGCCATCGGTCCACGGCGTCATGGTGGTGATACGCGTGACTGGCATCGCCTTCAGCGCCGCCAGATCGAAGGCGGCTGGCTGGCCGCCGGACACATGGCCGTCGATCACCAGAATCGTCGCCGCCGGCGTCGCGGCTTGCGCCATGACGCTCGAATGTCCGGTCCAGCCGATCGTCACGACGCCGATCACCATCAGCATCCCGGCGAGGGCGCCGCGAAATACAAAGCGCGGTCTCATGCCGTCCAACCCCAAATGAGCAGCAATTGAACCGATTTTGCTCAGGGATTAATTGAGGCGACGTTAACGGAAATGGGATCGACGCTGAGAAGATATTCCGATAGCGCGCGTTCGGCGCGGCTCAGCGCGTCAACAGCACCGCGGCTTCGGCGGGGAAGGTGAGCCACACCGGGCGACCGATGGTCTCGACATCGTCGAGGCTGCGATCGACATTCTGGTGGGCGACGGCAATCGGCCGCTCGCTGCCGGGGACCGAGATGTAGTAGTGGCTGCGGTCGCCGAAATACGCCTGCGCGTTGACCTTGCCGGCGACGGCATTGGCATTGCCCGCCGGCCGGTCCCAGGCGAGCCGCAGCTTCTCCGGCCGCACCGCGATCGAGACCGCAGCACCCACCGGCGGCGGCGCGCCGTCGAGCATCGCATTCAACGAACCCAAGGGCCCGGCATCGACCACGGCGCGGCCGCCGGAGGCGTCGCGCAAAGTGCCCTGGAAGAAATTCATCGAGCCGATGAACTCCGCCACCTCGCGACAGTTCGGCGCTTCATAGAGCCGCGTCGCGCTCTCGATCTGCAACGCCCGGCCGCGCGACATCACCGCGATCCGGTCGGAGAGGGCGAGGGCCTCCTCCTGGTCATGGGTCACGAAGACGAAGGTGATGCCGACGCTGCGTTGCAGCTGCCGGAGCTCTAGTTGCATCTCCTCGCGGAGCTTCTTGTCCAGCGCACCCAGCGGCTCGTCCAGCAACAGCACCTTCGGCTGGCACACCAATGCCCGGGCCAGAGCCACGCGCTGCCGCTGGCCGCCGGAGAGCTGGTTGCTGGCGCGGCCGCCATAGCCTTCCATCTTGATGAGGGCCAGCGCCTCTTCGACCCGCTTCGCCATGTCGGGTTTCGAGAAGCCGCGCTTCCGGAGGCCGAAGGCGATGTTTTCGGCGACGTTGAGATGCGGAAAGATCGCGTAGTTCTGGAACACCATGTTGGTCGGCCGGCTATAGGCCGGGACACCCGCCATCTGCTGGCCGTCGATCAAGAGGTCTCCGGCGGTCGGCTGCTCGAAACCGGCCAGCATGCGCAGCAAGGTGGTCTTGCCGCAGCCCGACGGCCCCAGCAGCGAGAAGAACTCGCCGCGGCGGATGTCGAAGCTGATGTCATCGACCGCCCTGACCGGGCCGAAGCTCTTCGAGAGATGCCGCAGCGAGATGATGGCATCGGTCCCGGTGGTCTTGGAAAGTGCTTCAGGCATGGTTCACAACCCGCTCGGTTTTTCGCTCTGGACGCCGCGGCGCCGCAGGACCTCGGAGACGACGACGATGATGGTGGAGATGATCAGGATGCTGCTGCCGAGCGCCAGAGTGATCGGCAGGCGCTGCGGAAAGCGCAGCATGCTCCAGAGATAGATCGGCAGGGTCTGGTCGATCCCGGAGAGGAAGAACGCCAGCACATATTCGTCGAAGGACGTGGTGAAGGACATGAGAAGGCTGGAGATGACGCCCGGCATGGCCAGCGGGAAGGTCACGCGCCAGAAGGTCATCCAGCCATTCTCGCCGAGGTCGTTCGCCGCTTCCTCGAGGTTCTTGTCGAAGCCCTCCAGCCGCGAGATCAGCACCAGCATGGAGAAGGGGGTGCAGAGCAGGACGTGGCCGGCTGCGACGCACCACAGCGAAAGCTCGATGTCGAACACCTGGCGCACCAGCACCAGCAGGGCCACGCCGAGGATGATGCTCGGGATGACCAGCGGCAGCATGATTGTGCCGACCACCGGCCCCTTGCCCGGCAGGCGATAGCGGGTCACCGCCATGGCGGCGAGCAGGCCGAGGGTCGTGCTGACGACCGCGACCCAGAAACCGACGGTGATGCTGTTCCAGACCGCGGCCTGCAGCTTGGTGTCGTCGGCCAGCTGCGCATAGGCCTTCAGGGTGAAGCCCTTCAGCGGGAAGATCGCGAAGATGTTGTCATTGAAGGAGAACAGCGGCAGCAGCAGGACCGGTGCGTAGAGGAAGACGACGAAGCAGAGGCCGTAGAAGGTGAGGAAGTCCCAGCGTCTTGTCATTGGGGATGCCGCGCCATTCGCTCAGGCCCCCCGCTTCTGCATCTTGCGATAGCCCACCGCCCAGAGGAACAGGCAGACGATGATGGTCACGATCAGCATGACCACCGCCGAGAGCGCCGCGCCGAGCGGCCCGTCGTTGCGCTGGCCGAACAGGGACTGGATCGTGTTGCCGACCATGACGCCGGTGGGTCCGCCGACCAGGCTGGGCGTCACGTAGTCGCCGACCGTCGGGATGAAGACCAGCAGGGTGCTGGCGATCACCCCGGGCAGCGAGAGCGGCAGGGTCACCCGCAGGAAACGCTCCCAGGGCCGGTAGCCAAGGTCGGTCGCGGCCTCCAGCAACGAGCGGTCGATCTTCTCCAGGCTCACGTAGATCGGCAGGATCGCATAGGCGACCCAGGCATGGGCCAGGGTGATCACCACCGAGAGCGGGTTGTAGAGCAGGAATTCGAGCGGCTTGTCGATGATCCCGACCCAGATCAGGAAGCTGTTGATGACGCCGTTGAAGCCCAGGATGATCTTCCAGGCGAAGACGCGGAGCAGATA
>JAYSFH010000002.1:0-5884 GCA_041913405.1 Dongia sp.
GTCGCGGTCGACCAGCGCCCGCGCTGCCGCCAATGCATAGGCTCCGCCGGAACCGATGCCGATCAGCCCGTCCTCCGGTTCCAGCACGTCGCCGGTCCCGGTCAGCACCAGGGAGACCGATTTGTCGGCGACCGCCATCATCGCTTCCAAACGCCGCAGATAGCGGTCGGTGCGCCAGTCCTTGGCCAATTCGACGCAGGCCCGCGCCAGCTGTCCCGGATGCTGCTCCAGCTTGCCTTCCAGGCGCTCGAACAGGGTCAGGGCGTCGGCGGTGGCGCCGGCGAAACCGGCGATCACCTGGCCGGGTCCATCAGGCTTGCCCAGGCGCCGCAGCTTGCGGGCATTGGACTTCATCACGGTATGGCCGACGGTCACCTGGCCGTCACCCGCCAGAACGACCTCCGGGCCCTTCCGGACCAAGAGGATGGTGGTGCCGTGCCAAGGAGAAAGGCCGTGGGCGGCGGCGTCTTGGGAGGAGTTCTGCGACATGGGGCTCAAATAGGTTAACGAGGCCGGGCGTTCAAGCTGGGGCTGCTTGGCCTCTCGGGATAACGCTGGTAAGAAACCCGCCCAGCACGGCTTTGGCAAGTATTGGACCCCTTCGATGCAGGCTTTCGGGCGTAAGGCGAGCGTAAAGCGCAAGACCAAGGAAACCGAGATTTCGGTCTCGGTGGATCTCGACGGCTCGGGCAAGTCCGAGATCGCGACCGGGATCGGCTTCCTCGACCATATGCTGGAGCAGCTCTCGCGCCACAGCCTGATCGACCTCACCGTGAAGGCGAAGGGCGACCTCCACATCGACTTTCACCACACCACCGAGGACACCGGCATCGCCATCGGCGAGGCGGTCTCGAAGGCCCTGGGCGAGCGGCGCGGCATCAACCGCTATGGCGATGCCATGATCCCGATGGACGAGACGCTGACCCGCGTCGCGCTCGATGCGTCGAACCGGCCTTATCTCATCTGGAAGGTGAATTTCACCAAACCGAAGCTCGGCGAGATGGACACCGAGCTGTTCAAGGAATGGTTTCAGGCCTTCGCGCAATCCGCCGGCCTGACCCTCCACGTCGAGAATATTTATGGCGAAAACAACCATCATATCGTCGAGAGCTGCTACAAGGGCCTCGCCCGCGCACTCCGCGTCGCCGTGGAGATCGACCCCCGCAAATCCGATGCGATTCCCTCGACCAAGGGCGTGCTCGGCGGGACCCTCAAGGTCTGAAGATGGCAGTCGTTGTCGTCGATTACGGCGCGGGGAATCTGAAATCCGCCGCCAAGGCGCTCATGGAAGCGGCCAAGGGCAGCGGCATTGAGGTTGCGGTGAGCGCGGATCCTCAAGCCGTGCGCGGCGCCGACCGGATCGTGCTGCCGGGCGTCGGCGCCTTCGCCGATTGCAAGGCGGGTCTAGAATCTCTGCCGGGCATGGTCGAGGCCCTGAACGAAGCGGTGCTGGAGAAGCAGCGCCCCTTCCTCGGCATCTGCGTCGGCATGCAGCTGATGGCGACGCTCGGCATCGAATACGGCGAGCACCGGGGCCTCGACTGGATCAAGGGCAAGGTCGTCAGGCTGACGCCTGGCGACGGAAGCCTGAAGATTCCGCAGATCGGTTGGAACAACCTCAGCGCTTCGGCGCACCCGGTCTTGCACAACCTGCCGAAGGATGCGGATGCCTATTTCGTGCATTCCTATCATTTCGTCGCTGAACGCGACGCGGATGTGCTTTCGCGAATCGACTATGGCGGGCCGGTGGTCGCGGCGATCGGCCGCGACAATCTGCTCGGCGTGCAGTTTCACCCCGAGAAGAGTCAGGGCGTCGGCCTGAAGCTGCTCGGCGATTTCTTGAAGTGGCGTCCTTAATGATCCTGTTTCCCGCGATCGACCTCAAGAACGGCCAATGCGTGCGACTGCGCCAGGGCGACATGGGCCAGGTCACGCTGTTCAACGCCGATCCTGCCGACCAGGCCGGGAAGTTCCTGCGCGACGGCGCAGAATGGCTGCACCTCGTGGACCTGGACGGCGCCTTTGCCGGCGCGCCGGTCAACGCGGCAGCCGTCGAATCCATCCTGAAGACCGTGAAGATCCCGGTGCAGCTCGGCGGCGGCATTCGCGATCTCAACCGGATCGAGGACTGGCTGAAGAAGGGCATCGCCCGCGTCATCCTCGGCACCGTCGCGCTGAAGAATCCGGCTCTGGTGAAGGGCGCAGCGCAACTCTTCCCCGGACGGATCGCCGTCGGCATCGACGCCAAGGCGGGCCGGGTCGCGGTCGAAGGCTGGGCCGAGACCAGCGACGTGACCGCCCTCGATCTCGCCCGCCGCTTCGAGGATGCCGGCGTGGCCGCGATCATCTACACCGACATCGATCGCGACGGGCTGTTGCAAGGCGTCAACGCCGAGGCGACCGCCGAGCTCGCGTCGCGCCTGACCATCCCGGTGATCGCCTCGGGCGGCGTCGCCGGACCCGAGGACATCGACCGGCTGAAAGCGGTGCTGCCGCAGTCGAAGAAAGGCGGCGGCGGGATTGCCGGCGTCATCGCCGGCCGCGCGCTTTACGACGGCCGGCTGGACTTGCGCTCCGCCATCACCGCGCTGAAAGCAGCCTGATGCTGAAGATGCGCGTCATCCCCTGTCTCGACGTCAAGGACGGGCGCGTGGTGAAGGGCGTCAACTTCGTCAACCTGATCGATGCCGGCGATCCGGTCGAGCAGGCGCGGGTCTACGACCAGGCCGGCGCCGACGAGCTCTGCTTCCTTGACATCACCGCCTCTTCCGACAACCGCGACACGCTCTACGACGTGGTGCAGCGCACCGCCGAGGCCTGCTTCATGCCGCTCACCGTCGGCGGCGGCGTCCGCAGGATCGAGGACATCCGGAAGCTGCTGCTCTTCGGCGCCGACAAGGTCTCGATCAACACCGCGGCGGTGAACGACCCGGATTTCGTCAAGCAGGCGGCGCAGAAATTCGGCGACCAATGCATCGTGGTCTCGATCGACGCCAAGGAGACGGCGCCGGGGAAGTTCGAGATCTTCACCCATGGCGGCCGCAACGCCACCGGTATCGATGCCGTCCAATTTGCGAAACGCATGGCGGAGAATGGTGCCGGCGAGCTGCTGGTGACCTCGATGGACCGCGACGGCACCCGCGCCGGTTACAATCTCGCGCTCACCCGCGCGATCGCCGATGCGGTCACGGTGCCGGTGATCGCCTCGGGCGGCGTCGGCACGCTCGATCATCTGGTGGAAGGTATCCGCGACGGCCACGCGACGGCGGTGCTGGCCGCCTCGATCTTCCACTTCGGCACCTACACGATCGCGCAGGCCAAGGCGCATATGGCCAAGGCCGGCCTGCCGATGCGTCTCGTCAGTTAGGGGGACAGATGGCGCAAGACAATGTTCTCGAGCAGCTCTACCAGGTGATCCTCACCCGGCGCGGCGCCGACCCGACGCAATCCAACACCGCGCGGCTCTTTGCCAAGGGCAAGAAGAAGATCGCCCAGAAGCTCGGTGAGGAAGCGGTCGAAACCCTGATCGAGGGAGTCAAGGGCGACAAGGACGGCGTCATCTCGGAATCCGCCGACCTGCTCTATCACCTGCTGGTGCTCTGGGCCGCACTCGACGTGAAGCCCGATGAGGTCTGGGCCGCCTTGCGCGCCCGCGAAGGCATCTCCGGCATCGCCGAGAAGGCGGCGCGTCCGAAGGACTAGAAGCTCGATCGCCTGCAGCAGCATTCGTGTAACGAAGGGTATCATCCGGTCGATTCAAATTGACGGCCTGCGGCGCCGGCACTAAGTGCACCGCGCCAACCCATCCTTGCAGAGGACGACAGCGATGGAGCAGAGCCGATGTTGCGGCAATCCTCGCCCGTTTCCGTCCAAAGGATCGCCGTCTCAGGGGCGCGGCGCAGCTTCAATCTCTATGACCTGGTCGCCGCCGGCCTGATCCTCGCCCTCCTGCTGGCCTTCGCCGATGCCGGCCGGCATATGGCGGCACCCATGGCCGCTGAGACCGCGCCGATCTCGCTCTCGCCGTGGAACCTGCCGCTCTACGCGCTCCGCTCGACGATGCGGATGCTGGCGGCGATGGCGGCGTCGCTGGTCTTCACCTTCGCCTTCGCCAGCCTCGCCGCGAAGAGCCGGCGCGCGGAAACCCTGCTGGTGCCCCTGCTCGACATCCTGCAATCGGTCCCGGTCCTGGGCTTCATCTCGGTCACCGTCACCGCCTTCATGGCCCTGGCGCCGGGTCACGCCTTGGGCGCGGAGCTGGCGGCGATCTTTGCGATCTTCACCAGCCAGGCCTGGAACATGGCCTTCAGCTTCTACCAGTCTCTGAAGACGGTTCCCGATGATCTCACGGAGGCGTCGCGGAGTCTGCGCTTCTCCGCTTGGATGCGCTTCTGGCGGCTGGAAGTGCCGTTCGCCGCGCCGGCGCTGATCTGGAACATGATGATGTCGATGTCGGGCGGCTGGTTCTTCGTGGTCGCCTGCGAGGCGATCAATGTCGGCTCGACCAGCCTGCTGCTGCCCGGGATCGGCTCCTACATCGCGGTCGCGGTGGAGCAGCGGAACCTCGTCGCGATCTTCTGGGCGATCGCGATGATGCTGGCGGTAATCCTGTTCTACGACCAGGTTCTGTTCCGGCCGCTGGTCGCCTGGTCGGCCCGATTCCGTTCGGGCGACGAAGACGAGGCACCGCGGCCGCGCCCCTGGATGCTCACCGTGCTGCAGCGCTCCAGCCTGGTCGACCGCGCGACGCGGCCCGTGCTTATCGGCTTCGATGCCGCGCTGCGGTGGAGCCGTCTCCCCGCCGATCGCCAGGTCGCGGTGCCGGAACCCGATCGCCGGCGGCCGGCGGGCGACCGGTTGTGGAATGCCGGCCTGATCCTGGCCGGGCTTGTCGGCCTGGGCTTCTTCGCTTTCCATGTGCACCGGACCTTTGCCGCCCGCGAGATTGCCAAGGTCCTGCTGCTCGGCCTCCCGACCCTCTTGCGGGTGCTGGTGTTGATCGCGCTCGCCAGCCTCATCTGGGTGCCGGTCGGGGTCATGATCGGACTTCGGCCACGCCTCGCGGCGGCCCTGCAGCCGGTGGCGCAAATGCTCGCGGCCTTCCCGGCCAACCTGCTCTTTCCGCTCGCGGTCTCGGCGATCGTGGCGCTCGATCTCGATCCCGACGTCTGGCTGTCGCCGCTGATGGTGCTAGGCACCCAGTGGTACATCCTGTTCAACGTGATCGCCGGTGCCGCGGCGATCCCGCGCGATCTGAAGGATGCCGGCGGCAATCTCGGCCTTAAGGGCTGGCTCTGGTGGCGAAGGTTCGCGCTGCCTGCGGTCTTCCCCTTCTATCTGACCGGTGCCATCACCGCTTCCGGCGGCTCCTGGAACGCCGCGATCGTCGCCGAATGGGTGAACTGGGGCGACCGCCACGTCGCCGCCCATGGCATCGGCGCCTACGTTGCACAAGCGACCGAGCAGGGTGACATGGATCGCGTCGTACTCGGGATCGTGGTGATGATCGTCTACGTCATCGGCTTGAATCGGCTGCTCTGGCGGCCGCTCTTCACGCTGGCCGAACGCAAGTACCGGATGAACTGAGGAGATATCTCATGCCCGGTGAACGGATCCTGGCGGTCAACGCCGCCAACAAGAGCTTCCGCCGCCCGAACGGCGAACCCCTGGTGGTGCTGGAGAATGTCGATCTTAGCCTCCGGGAGGGCGAGTTGGTGGGACTGCTCGGCCGCTCCGGCTCCGGCAAGTCGACCTTGCTGCGGCTGATCGCCGGCCTCTCCAAGCCGAATGGCGGCTCGGTGGAATATCTGGGCCGACCCGTGCAGGGGCCGCCGCCGGGGATCGCCATGGTGTTCCAGAGCTTCGCTCTCTTCCCCTGGCTGAC
>JAYSFH010000002.1:5894-29918 GCA_041913405.1 Dongia sp.
CGTGCTGGAGAATGTCGAGATCGGCCTGGAGGCGATGGGCGTCGCGGCGGCGGAGAAGCGCAGCCGCGCGCTCGCCGCCATCGACATGATCGGGCTCGATGGCTACGAGAGCGCCTTCCCGCGCGAGCTCTCCGGCGGCATGCGCCAGCGGGTCGGTTTTGCCCGTGCCGTGGTCACGCATCCCAACCTCCTCTTGATGGACGAGCCATTCTCCGCGCTGGATGTGCTCACCGCCGAAACCCTGCGCACCGACTTCCTCGACCTCTGGTCCGAAGGCCAGCTGCCGATCAAGGCGGTGGTACTGGTCACCCACAACATCGAGGAAGCCGTGCAGATGTGCGACCGCATCCTGCTCTTCGCCAGCAATCCCGGGCGCATTCTGCTGGAGCTGAAGGTCGAACTGCCGCATCCTCGCGACCGCCAGGACCCGGCCTTCCGCGCCCTGGTCGAGAAGATCTATGTGGCGATGACCGCGCGCGAAGACCCGGTGGCGGCGCTCGCCCGGGTGGAGAAATTCCCCGGCATCGGCATCGCGACGATCCTGCCCCGGGTCTCGACCAACCTGATGGCCGGCATGACCGAAGCGGTGGCGCAGCCGCCCTATTCTGGCCGTGCCGATCTGCCGGAAATCGCGCGACAAGTGCAGCTCGAGATCGACGATCTCTTCCCGGTCGCGGAAACCCTGCAGATGCTGCGCCTCGCGGAGCTCGAAGGCGGCGACATCCGCTTGACCGAGGCTGGGCGCCGCTTTGCCGAATCCGAGATCACGGAAAAGAAGCGCATCTTCGCCCAGCATCTGATCGCCTATTTGCCGCTGGCCGCGCATATCCGCCGGGTGCTGGACGAGCGCCCGAACCGGGAGGCGCCGAAAAGCCGGTTCAGCGAGGAGCTGCAGGACCACATGACACCGGAAGCGGCTGAAATGACTCTGCGGAGCGTGATAAACTGGGGCCGCTTCGCCGAGATCTTCGCCTATGATGACGACGCGCAGCGCTTCACCTTGGAAAACCCAAGCTGACGGGAATGGGGGCGGCCTTGAGCTACGACATGAACAACATCTTCGCCAAGATCATCCGTGGCGAGATTCCGAGCGACAAGGTCTACGAGGACGAGCATGTCCTCGCCTTCAAGGACATCCGTCCCCAGGCCAAGGTCCATGTGCTGATCATCCCCAAGGGCCCCTATGTCTCGGCCCAGGACTTCTCCGAAAAGGCCTCGGACGCCGAGCTCGCCGCCATGCACCGCGCGATCGGCAAGGTGGCCAAGGCAGTGGGCTTGGCGGTCACCGGCTACCGCGTCATCGCCAACACCGGCGCCGACGGACGGCAGGAGGTGCCCCACTATCACATCCACATACTCGGCGGCCAGAACATGGGCCGGATGGTCGCGCTGGACTGATTGCACCCATACATTTCTCCGCTTCCCCTCACATCAGCTGTGAGGAAACCTCTATTGCGGGCGCGGGCGGGTCTTGCGATGGTCCGGCCGCCTGCAACACGGGGAGGCGCAGATGCACCGGCTCTATGACAGCGCGATTTCCGGCAATGCCTACAAGGTGCGGCTCATGCTGCACCACCTCGGCATTCCGTTCGAGCGGATCGAGTTCAATGTCGATGACGGCTCGACCCGGACGCCCGAGTTCCTGAAGATCAATCCCAACGGCAAGGTCCCGGCGCTGCAATTCCCCGATGGCCGCGTACTGTTCGAATCCAACGCGATCCTCTTCTATCTGGCGCAGGGCACGAGATACTGGCCGACCAACCGCTGGGACCAGGGCCAAGCCATGCAGTGGATGAACTTCGAGCAGTACAGCCACGAGCCCACCATTGCCGTGGTCCGGCACTGGGTCGCGCATCTCGGCAAGACGCCGCAGAACGAGCCGCTGCTGCCGGCCAAGATCGCCGCCGGCGAGCGCGCCCTCGGCGTGATGGACGGGCATCTCAAAGGCCACCGCTGGTTCGCCGGCGACGACTACTCGATCGCCGACATAGCGCTTTATGCCTATACCCATGTCGCGGAAGAGGGCGGCGCCTTCGACCTCAAGCGCTATCCCGCGATCCAGAGCTGGCTTAGCCGTGTTGCAGCGCAAGATCGGCATATCACCATCACTGCGTGAGATCCGGTGCGGCGCGTTTCGCTGCACCGAACCTGATAGACCGCGATCTGCCAAGCTTTCCGCGCCGGGGACGCCTGGCCTGCGCCGGCCGGGGTAATCCTAGGTTGCAATCGCCTTGCACCCCTTTGGCCGAAATGCTACCCATCGGTCACTTTGGCTCAGGCGCCGAACCGGTTGGCAATCATGGCGGAACGGCGCGTTTTGACCTCGAGCGCTGAGGAGCGGGTCCTCTCACTCATCATCCCGGTCTACTACAACGCGGAGTCCCTGCAGGACGTCGCCAAGGCGATCGCTTGGCTTGAAGCCGAGCTTGCGCAGCGGAATCTTGGCCTGGAATTGATCTTCGTCGATGACGGATCCGGCGATGAATCGCTGGCCGGCTTGTTGCGGATCAAGTCCGCGCGTCCCGCCACCAAGATCATCAAGTTCACCCGCAACTTCGGCGCCGTGCAGGCGGTCCGCGCCGGCATGCGGCACGCCACCGGCGACGTGGTGGCCTATATGGCGGCCGACCTGCAGGATCCGATCGAGCAGGTGGTGGCCATGGTCGATGCCTGGCTCGCCGGCGGACGCTATGTGATCAGCGTGCGACGCTCGCGCGCCGATCCGCTGATGACCCGGATCACCGCGCGCATCTACTATCGCCTGATCCGGATGCTGGTGGCGCCGGACTTTCCGCGCAAGGGCTACGACTTCCGGCTGATGGACCGCGCGATCGCCAAGCAGCACGAGGCGATCCCGGCTTACGTAAACCCGATCATCTTCGAGTTCTATCTTGGCTTCAAACCGACCGTGCTCGAGTATGACCGGCGCGAGCGGGTCCACGGCAAGTCGCGCTGGAGCCTCCGCAAGCGGCTGAACCTGATGCTGGACACCATCCTCGGCTTCTCGGTGCGTCCGCTGCGCATGTTCTCGGCGATCGGCGTGCTGACCGCCGTGGCCAGCGTCTGCTATGGCATCTTCCTGGTGGTCGCGACCTTGCTGCACGGCGGCGACATGCCGGGCTTCGCGACCATCGCCACCTTGATCTCGTTCTTCTTCAGCCTGGTGCTGTTGATGCTGGGGATCATCGGCGAATACATCTGGCGCATCTTCGATCGGGTCACGCAGAGACCGGAGAGCGTGATCGAAGACGTCTATTTCTGAGTTCCGCGATGTTGCCGCGCAAACTGATCGTCACGGGCGGAGCCGGGTTCATCGGCTCGGCCTACATCCGCAAGGTGATCGCCGAGACCGACTGGCAGGTGGTCAATCTCGACAAGCTGACCTATGCCGCGAACCTGGAATCGCTTGCGGCGGTCGCTTCCGACCGCCGCTATCGCTTGGCCAAACTCGATATCTGCGACCGCGCCGGCGTCGATGCGCTGCTCCGTGCCGAGCAGCCGGACGCGATCGTGCATCTCGCCGCCGAGACCCATGTCGACCGCTCGATCGACGGCCCGGCTGCCTTCATCCAGACCAATCTGGTCGGCACTTTCACCTTGTTGGAAGCGGCGGCGCGCTACTATGACTCGCTCAAGGGTGAGCAGCGCGCCGGCTTCCGCTTCCACCACGTCTCCACCGACGAAGTGTTCGGCTCGCTCGGCACGACCGGCGCCTTCACCGAGGATTCCCCCTATCGGCCGAACTCGCCCTACTCCGCGAGCAAGGCCGGCGCCGATCACCTGGCGCGCGCCTGGCACGGGACCTTCAAGTTGCCGGTCCTAACCAGCAACTGCTCGAACAACTACGGCCCCTACCAGTTTCCCGAGAAGCTGATCCCGCTGATGATCGCCCGCGCGCTCGCCGGCCAGCCGCTGCCGGTCTATGGCGACGGCGGCAACATCCGCGACTGGCTCTATGTCGAGGACCATGTCGATGGCCTGCTGGCGGTGCTCGACCGCGGGCGCGTCGGCGAGACCTACAATATCGGCGGCAACGCCGAATCCCGAAACATCGACCTGGTCGAGATGCTCTGCGCGATCCTCGACCGCTTGCTGCCGGACTCCCCGAACCGCCCGCATGACCGGCTGATCAGTTTCGTCAGGGATCGACCGGGCCACGACCGGCGCTATGCCATCGATGCCGGCAAAGCCGCGACTGAACTCGGCTGGCGGCCGAAGCACGGCCTTGCCGACGGGCTGGAGCGCACGGTCCGTTGGTATCTCGAAAATCGCGCCTGGTGGCAGGCGATCCTCGATGCGGCCTACGACACCGGGCGGCTGGGCCTGGCGCGGAGCGGCGGACGATGAAGGGCATCATCCTCGCCGGCGGGGCCGGCTCGCGGTTGAAGCCGATGACGACCGCGGTCAACAAGCACCTGCTCGCGGTCTATGACAAGCCGCTGATCTATTATCCGCTGGCGACGGTCATGCTGTCCGGCGTGCGCGAGATCATGATGATCGTGCGGCCCGAAGACGAGGAGCTCTATCAGCGCCTGCTCGGCGACGGCGCAGCGCTCGGCCTCAAGATCGAGTACCGCCGGCAGGCGGAGCCGCGCGGCATCCCCGAAGCCTTCCTGATCGCCCGTGATTTCATCGGCGACGACCAGGTGGTGCTGGCGCTCGGCGACAACATCTTCTTCGGCCATGCGATGCGCGGCATCCTGGACGCGGCGCGCGAGTACCGCGAGGGCGCCACCATCTTCTGCTACCGGGTCAGCGACCCGCAGCGCTTCGGCATTGCCGAGCTCGATGCCGAGGACCGAGTGATCGATCTGGTCGAGAAGCCGGCCGCGCCGAAATCCAACTATGCCGTCACCGGCCTCTACTTCTACGATTCGAGCGTCGTTCGCATCGCCGACGGGCTGAAGCCATCGCCGCGCGGCGAGCTGGAGATCACCGACGTCAACCGTCAATACCTGGCAGAAGGCCGGCTGCACTGCCGCATCCTGGAGCGCGGCTTCGCCTGGCTCGACACCGGGACGCCGGACGCGCTGCTCGACGCCGCCAATTACATCGCGACCATCGAGCGGCGCCAGGGCCTGAAGATCGCCTGCATCGAGGAGATCGCTTGGCGCCAGGGCTGGATCGACGATGCCGCGCTGGCGCGGCTCGCCGCCGAACATGGCAGCGCCGAATACAGCGCCTATCTCACCGAGCTGCCGCGGATCGGCCGATGATCCCGGTCAACGACCTGAAGCGCCGCATCGCGCCGCTGGCGCCCGAGCTCGAAGCTGCCGCCGCCCGCGTCATCGCCGGCGGCCGCTACATCCTGGGCGAGGCCTGCGCGCGTTTCGAAGCGGAGTTCGCGGCTTATTGTGGCGTCGCCCACGGCATCGGCGTCGGCAACGGCACCGATGCGCTGGAGCTCAGCCTGCGGGCACTCGGGATCGGGCCGGATGCCCGCGTTGCCACCACCGCCAATGCCGGGATGTATGCCTCGGTTGCGATCCTCGCCGCCGGCGCGCGCCCGGTCTATGTCGACATCGATGCCGCAACACTCACCATGGATCCCGCTGCGCTGCGCGCGGCTGGTCCGGTCGAAGCAGTCATTGTCACCCATCTCTACGGCCGGATGGCGGACATGCCGGCTATCCTCGCTGCGTCCGGCGGTGCGCCGGTGATCGAGGACTGTGCCCAGGCCCACGGCGCGGAACTCGACGGGCGCAAGGCCGGGAGCTGGGGCGCACTGGGATCGTTCAGCTTCTATCCGACCAAGAATCTCGGCGCGCTGGGCGACGGCGGCGCCGTCGTGACCGCCGATCCGGATCTGGCGGAGCGCGTCCGGCGCCTTCGGCAATATGGCTGGAGCGCGCGCTACCAGGCCGAGCTCACCGGCGGGCGCAACAGCCGGCTCGACGAGATCCAGGCGGCCGCCCTCTCGGTGATGCTGCCCTACCTCGACGGCTGGAACGCCCGGCGCCGCGCCATCGTCGCCGGCTATCGCGCGGCACTCAACAGCGACGCGATCGTCTTCCCGGCGGATCCGCTCTCGCCCGCCTATGTCGGCCATCTCTGCGTGGTCCGCAGCCCGCGCCGGGACGCGATCCGCGCCGCGCTCGACGCCAGTGGCGTCCAGACCGATCTCCACTACCCTCTGCCGGACTATAGGCAGGCGGCGGTGCTGGCGGTGACCGGCGCCCAGCCCGCGTTGCCGGAGACAGAGCGAGCGAGCGCAGAAGTCTTCACCTTGCCCTGTTGCCCGGAGCGGGCCGATTCCGACTGCACGACGAGCGCGGCGGCGCTACACGCGGCGGTGACGGCCGAGGGCGGATCCGCGCCGCCGCGGAGCGTGGGACGGGCCTGATCATGAGCAGCAAGCATTTCGACTTCATCGGCTTCGAGGACTTCCGCCGCCGGGCGCAGGATCCCAGTCTCTCGCCAGCCGAGAAGATCGGCTTTCCCGACGCGGTCCGGGCCGGCCGTGACGCCGAGATCCTGGAAGACGCGCTTGGCAAGCTCGGGCCGCTCGACACGCCGGGCAAGCGCATCCTCGACATCGGCTGCGGCTGCTCCGACCTGCCGCTCATGCTGCTGGAGTTCTGCCGCGCCCGCGACCACAGCATCGTCCTGGTCGATTCGAAGGAGATGCTCGACCTGGTGCCGGATCATCCGAACGGGCAGAAATGCGCCGGCGCCTTTCCCGACAACTTGCCGGCGATCACCGCGCTCCACGAGCGCTACGACGCAATCCTGATCTACAGCGTGGCCCAGGTGGTCTTCGCCGAAGGCAATATCTTCCGCTTTCTCGATGCTGCCGCAGGCCTGCTGGACCACGGCGGGCGGATGCTGGTCGGCGACGTTCCCAATGCCGGCATGCGCCGCCGTTTCCTGGCTAGCCCGGCCGGGCGCAAGCATCACCGCGAGAATTACGATCCCAACAGCGATCCGGTGGTCGATTTCAACACGCTGGAGCCGCGCGCCATCGACGACGCCGTGGTGCTCGGCTGGCTCGCGCGCTATCGCAATGCGGGCTTCCACGCCTATGTCCTGCCGCAGGATCCGCGCCTCGGGATGGCCAACCGCCGGGAAGACATGCTGATCTGCCGGCCCTGACCAATATGCTGACCGTGGAGCGATACGGCCCTGCGCTGGCGCCTTCCTGGAACGCCTTCCTGGCCTCGACCCGGAACGGCACCTTCCTGCACGACCGGCGCTACATGGACTACCACGCCGACCGGTTCGAGGATTGCTCGCTCATCCTGCGCGAGGCCGGCGGGATTCTGGCCCTGCTGCCCGCCAACCGCCGTGGTGCTTCGGTCTGGAGCCACCAGGGCCTGAGCTATGGCGGCCTGCTGATGCCCGATGCGCTGACCCTGGCGCGAACCGAGGCGGCGCTCGGCGCCGTCCGCGATCATCTCGCCGCCGCGGGTGCGACCGAGCTCTTCTACAAGCCGGTGCCACGAATTTTCCACCGTGCGCCGGCCGACGAGGACCTGGTGGCGCTGCATCGGCTGGGAGCGTCGGTGATCCGCCGCGACAACCTCAGCGTCGTGGAGACCGCGCAGCGGATCCGCCCGCGCAAGGGCCGGCGCTACGGCGCGTCGAAGGCCGCCAAGGCGGGGATTACCATTGCGCGCAGCGACGACTGGGGCGCTTTCTGGCGCCTGCTCGAGGCGACGCTGGGGGAACGCCACGATGCGCGTCCGGTGCACAGTCTCGATGAGATCGCATTGCTGGCGCATCGCTTTCCCGACAACATCGCGCTCCATATCGCGCAGCGGGAGGGCGAGATGCTCGGCGGAACCGTGATCTATGAAACGCCGCTGGTTGCGCGCACGCAGTATATCGCGGCCGCCCCGGCCGGGCTGGAATCTGGCGCGCTGGATCTCCTCTTCATCGCCCTGATCGAGGAAGTCTACGCGGCAAAGCGCTACTTCGATTTCGGGGCGTCGCTGGACGGTGCGGGCGGTGTCAATGCCGGCTTACTCGACCAGAAGGAAGGCTTCGGGGCGCGCGCCGTGTTGCAGGATACGTATCGCGTGACGCTGTGACGGGAGGCGGAAACATGGGCCGGCTGGTGGAACTGCAGTCGGTGGTCGATCCCGCCCGCGGCACCCTGGTCGTGCTGGAGGCCGGGCGCCAGGTTCCGTTCGACTTCCCGCGCGTCTTCCTGCTCTGCGACGTGCCGGAAGGCGGCGTGCGTGGCGATCACGCGCATCGGGCGCAGCATCAGCTGCTGGTCGCGACCGCCGGGGGCTTCGATGTGACGGTAGAGGACCGTTCCAGGCGCGAGCAGCTCAAGCTCGACGACCCGCGCTTCGGGCTTCATATCCCGCCGCTGACCTGGGTCACCTTGCGCTCGACCGCGCCGCGCTCGACCTGCATGGTGCTCGCCTCGGCGCGGTTCGATGAAGCGGACTACATCCGCGACCGCGGCGAGTTCCAGGCGCTGATCGGCCGCATACTCCCGGCTTGAATGATCTTGCGCTGCCGCGTCGACGCGCGCGGCGCCTATTCTTCGATCTTGTAGTTGACCAGAATCCGATCATCGACGGCAAACAGCACGCATTCCCCGCCCTGGCGGCATCGCCGCATCACCTCGGTGGCGGTGTTGCTGCCATAGCAGGCATCGATCGGGCAGGAGCTGCTGGCCCAGCCATCGCTGTGGCCCTGATAGACGCCCATGGCGAAGGCGCCGTCGCGGGTGCTGCCGATGTCGCCGAGATATTTCTGGAAATCCGCCCAGTGGTCTTTGCTGACCAGCAGGACCTTGCCGTCCGGCTTGTCATACTCGCTCTTGTAGCCGCTGGCGCAACCGCCAAGAAAAACCGCTGCCACCAGGGCGAGCGCGCCCACCCGCGCGACCGGCGCCGCAGCCTGCATCGCCGCACCCAAGATCTTCAACATCGGAACCCAAACCCCCCACGCGAACTCGACTGAGTACAATACTACTCAGGCGCGTCTGAAGATCAAGCGTGGATAAAATCCTAGGTTGTAGCACAGCGGCGGCGGCCGCGGCTATTTCAGGCCGATCGCCCGCAGGATCCGCCCGACGCCCTTCTTTTTCGCGGCGGCGCGCTCGTCCTTGAAGCGGCGGTTGCGGCTTTCGGAATCCGCCACCTTGAAGCAGCTGTCGAATGGCTGACGATGGCGGCCGATCATGCCCTGCAGCTTCTCGAGGTCGGCCTCGACTTCGGCGCGGGCAAAGCTCTGGCCGACGCCGTCATAGTATTTGTTGAAGATCGGCATGATCTCGCCCCAGAACGCGTTCTGCTTGATCTGCGCCTGGGTGTCGTTGTCCTGGGGCGCCACCGCGCTCGAGGCATGGCCGCGCCACCAGTTCAAGGCACCCTTGGGATCGCCCGCGGGGTAATGGCCGATCGTCTCCCACCAGAGCTCGGCCTTGGCCGGCGGATTGATCTCCAGGAACCCCCAGATGTCGCGCACCACGCTGGCGTTCTTCTTCAGGAAGGCTTCCATCCGCACATGGTAGATGCGCGGGATCAGGAAGCTCTCGACGAAATGCTTGGCATACTGGGTCGCGAACGGCACCACGTCGACGTCGAGCGGGAACCAGGCGCGCACGGAATCCTTGGCGATCCATTCGGGCAGCCGGCGGACGCTGTAGATGACCCGGGTATCCTTGAAATCCTTCGCGTAGTTGGAATCGATCCCGACCAGCTTGTCGCCGAAGCATTGCTTGGCGAAGCCGTGGGTGCGCAGGATCTCGTGGGCCCGGCGGTAGTTCTCCAGCTTGTCGGCGCCGGCCGGGCGGAAGAAGCAGGACAGCATCTCCGGCTGCGCCTTCACCAGCTTATTGCCGTAGCGTGAGACATGACTGTTGTTCAGCAGCACCTCGCACATCATGAAGACGTCGGGATGGCTGTTCAGCAGGCCGCACAGGGACGTCGTCGCCGTCTTGCCCGCGCCCAGGATGAACGCCAGATCGCGGTTCTTGCTTGCGCTCATCGGGCGCCGTCACTCCCAAGCTCGATCGGCGGTCCGCGCCGATGGTCCGGCTGGGAATAGCGAGGGGCCGTCAGGCTGTCAATCGGCGCGACGCCGCGGCCCAGTGCGGGGCCGCGACGGAGGCTAGTTGACGTTCCCGATGATCTTGTAGTCGACCAGGATGTCGGAGCTGTGGGCGAACAGAATGCATTCCACACCCGGGCCATAGCTCCGGCACTCGTTCATCAGCTTGTTGTGCCGGGCGCCCCCCATGACCAGACAGCCCGCCGAGGGGCAATAGCTGGCGGTGTAGCCCAGCGCCACCCCGTCCATGGCGGCGACGACGAAGTCGCCGGGATTGGTGCCCCGGATCAAGCCGAGATATTGCTGATAGCCGTCCCAGACGTCCTGGGTGACCGAGAGGGTCTTGCCCTTGCCTTTCGCATAATCGCCGCTCAAGGAAGATGCGCAGCCAGCCAGCAGCGCCGCAACCAGGACGGCGCCGATAATACGCAGCATTTGATGATGTCCCCACGCAAGTAAAGCCTCGGAAGCCGATACTACTTCGGGGCTTCATGGGGTCAAGCTGGATTAAATCCCCGGTTGTGGCTTTCGTGGTTAAGCCGCGCGGCGCATCGACGCGGCGGTGCGGTCGGCTATGCCTTGGCCGAGGAGAAGATCAGCTTCAGCCCGAGTGCGCCCATGACGCCGGCGGCACCGCGGTCGACCCAGGTCTTCCAGCGCAGATAGGCCGCGCGCGGCCGCTGCAGCGAGAAGACCAGAGCGACGATCATGTACCAGCCGGTCTCGATCGCCATGATCACCGGCGGCAGCACGAGATAGCTCCAGGTCGGCAGGTCCGCCGGCAACAGCGCGAAGACGCTGCCGTAGAAGACCAGGGTCTTCGGGTTGCTGAGCTGAGTGGCGAGCCCCAGGAGGAAGCTCTTGAGGATCTGCGGGCGTGCCGCGGCGCCGGCTTCCGCGACGAAGGGCTGCCGGGCGCCCATCCACATGCGCCAGGCGAGATAGAGCAGATAGGTGCCGCCCGCCAACTTGAAGCCGAGATAGAGCCAGGGCGACTGGGCGAAAACCGCGCGCATGCCGAGCAAGGCGAGGCTGCAGAAGATGACGCCGCCGATCCCCATGCCGAAGGCCGCCGCCACCCCGTCGCTGCGCGAGCGTGCCAGGGCCGTGCGCATCACCATGACGAAGCTCGGGCCGGGGCTGGCGGCACCGACCGCGATGGCGCCGGCGATCGCGAGAATGGCGAGGGTCGGAGTCATCGTCTCCTCCGCGGGCTATTTGTAGGGATCGGCCGCGTCCCGGAGGCCGTCGCCCATGAAGTTGAAGGCGAGCACCACGATGATGACCGGAACGATCGGCAGCATCAACCAGGGATACAGCGCCACGACCTGGATGTTCTGCGCCTCGTTCAGCAAAACGCCCCAGGAGACGATCGGCGGCCGGATGCCCAGACCCAGGAAGGAGAGGGCGGTCTCGCCGAGGATCATGCCGGGGATCGCCAGGGTCGCGGAGGCGATCAGGTGGCTCATGAAGCTCGGCATCAGGTGGCGGAAGATGATGCGGCCCGGACTGGCGCCCATCAGCTCGGCGGCGACGCAGAAATCCTCTTCCCGGAGCGAGAGCAGGCGTGAGCGCACCGCCCGCGCCAAGCCGGTCCAGTCGATAAGCCCGAGGATAATGGTGATGCCGAAGTAGATCAGCAGCGGCGACCAGTTGACCGGCAGGATCGCGGCCAAGGCGAGCCAGAGCGGCAGATGCGGGATCGAGCGCAGGATCTCGATCGCGCGCTGCACCAGGTCATCGACCCAGCCGCCGTGATAGCCGGCCAATCCGCCGAGCAGCATGCCGAGCAGGAAGGAAACCGTGACGCCGACCAGCCCGATGGTGAGCGAGATCCGCATGCCGTAGAGGATGCGCGAGAACATGTCGCGCCCCAGGCGGTCGGAGCCCAACAGGAACAGGGTCCCGCCGTTGGGCGGACAGAAGAGGTGGGTCTGGCCCTCGATCAGCCCCCAGAACTTGTAGCTGTCGCCGCGGCAGAAGAAGCGGATCGGCTGCGGCTTATCCGGGTTCGGGGTATAGACGCGCTTCAGCGTCTCCATGTCGAGCTTGTAGTCATAGGCATAGACGAACGGCCCGATGAACTCGCCTTTGTCGAACAGGTGGACCCGCTGCGGCGGCGCGAAGATCGAATCCACGTTGCGCGAATGCAGGCTGTACGGCGACAGGAACTCGACGAACAGGATCGCGGCATACATCACGGCCAGCACGATGGCGGAGACCACCGCCAGCCGGTGCTTCCTGAAGCGGAGCCACATCATCCGCCATTGCGAGGCGAGGTAGAGCTTCTCCTGCTCCGGCGAGACCACCTCGACCGAATAGGGATCGAACGGTGCCTGCGAGATGCTGTGCTTCAGCGGCTGGGGATCGGCGTTCATCTCGATCATTTTCCGCTCCCGGCGCCAAAGCGGATTCTGGGATCGAGCAAGGCAAGCGCCAGGTCGGAGACGAAGATCCCGACCACCGTCAGCAGCGCCATGAACATGAGGAAGGAACCGGCGAGATACATGTCCTGGGACCGCAGCGCCGCCAGCAGGATCGGCCCGGTGATCGGCAGCGACATCACCACCGAGACCACAACCGAGCCCGAGATGAGCTCAGGCAGCAGGCTGCCGATGTCGGCGATGAAGGGATTGAGCGAGACCCGCAGCGGATACTTCACCAGCAGCCGGAACGGCGGCAGGCCCTTGGCCCGTCCGGTCACGACATACTGCTTGTTCAGCTCATCGAGCAGATTGGCCCGCAGCCGCCGGATCATGCCGGCTGTGCCCGGCAGGCCGATCACCAGGACCGGCACCCACATATGCTCCATCAGCGAGGCGAACTTGCCCCAGCTCCAGGGCTGGTCGATGTATTGCGGGTCCAGCAGGCCGCCCACCGAAGTGCCGAACCAGATGTTGGCGAAATAGAGCAGCACCAGGGCGATCAGGAAGCTCGGCGTGGCGAGGCCGAGATACCCCAGGAAAGTGAACACATAGTCGAAGAAGCCGTATTGATGGGTCGCCGAATAGACCGCGATCGGGAAGGAGACGATCCAGACGAACAGGATCGTGGCGATCGAGATCAGCACGGTGAGGCTCAGCGCATCGCCTATGACCTCGGTCACCGGCAGCATATGCTCGAAGGAGAAGCCCATGTCGCCGAAGATCAGCCCGCCGTTCTGGTGCTGGAGCCCGTCCCAGTTGCCGAACATCCAGTGCAGGTATTGCAGGTAGAATGGCTGGTCGAGGCCGTAGGTATGGCGCAGGAACTCGATCTTGTCGTTGTCCACATTCTCGCCGCGCGACTGCTGCTCGGCGATCATGCTTTCCAGGAAGTCGCCGGGCGGCGCCTGGATGATCGCGAAGACCAGGAAGCTGATTACCAGCAGCGTCGGTATCATCACGAACAGCCGCTGGACGAGATAACGCAGCATCGAATCCCCTAAGCCAATCTTCTCAGAAACGCAGCGGCGCCCCTCGCCGATGCGGTACGCCGACTACTTCTCCGCAACCGGGCTCAACGGACCAGGCGCGTCCAGCCAGAAGGTATCCGGCTTGTAGACGCCGAAGCTTGCCCCCGGCTCGAAAGCCCACATGCCGCGCTCCGGCACGTTCTTCAGGTGCCGCGACACGACCACCGGCTGCGGGATGCCCGCGACCGTGCCGATTGTATAGACCTGGTCCGCCCAGATCGACAGGATCTGTCCCCAGATCTCGGCCCGCGCCGCGCTGTTCCCCGCCCGGCGCCACTGGCCCATCAGGTCCTGCAGCGTCTCCGCTTCCGGCAGGTCGACCTTCTGCCCGTCCTCGCCGCCGGTCTCCAGATACTGGCCCCATTTCGGCCACTGGTATTGCTGCTGCGTGGTCGGGGTGAAGTCCTGCGGGCTCATGTCGGCCGAGGGGAAGCCGTTGTCGATGCCGTTCGACATCGACATCTGCGCATCGCCGGCGAAGATCCGGTTGCGCATCACTTCGATCTGCGAAGGCTTGGGATAGAGATCGATCCCGATCGAGTGCCAGCTGTCCTTGATCAGCTCCAGCACATCGGTCGTCTCGGTGGAATCGCCGGCGATGTCGATGATGATCTGCGCCGGCCTGCCGTCCTTGAGCTTCCGGATGCCGTTTTCGTCGCGCTCGGTGAGGCCGATCTGATCGAGCAGGCGGTTGGCCAGCACCGGATCGAAACTGGCCCAGGCGCTGCGATAGTCCGGCTTGTAGAGCGGGCTGGCCGGGATGAGGGTGTTGCCGCCCTCGTTGCCTAGACCGAAGTAGATCGCCTGGTTGATCTCGTGCCGGTCGATGCCGAGCGAGAGCGCGCGGCGGAACCGCACATCGCGCATCAGCTCGCGCCAGACCTCGTCATTGGTGTTGAGGTTGGGGAACAGCGCGAGGTTGCTGCCGCGCCCGTCGTCCCAGAGCCGCACCCAATAGGTGCCGCGCTTTTCGCCGACCTTGAGGAACGTGTAGTTGTCGAAGCGGAGATAGCGCGCCTGAAGGTCGGTCTCGCCGGCGCCGGTCTTGGTCGGAACCAGCGACGAAGCCGCCACGTCGACGATCAGCTGGTC
Source organism: Dongia sp. (assembly GCA_041913405.1). Classification (GTDB taxonomy): domain Bacteria; phylum Pseudomonadota; class Alphaproteobacteria; order Dongiales; family Dongiaceae; genus Dongia. Next base: position 20,452 of record JAYSFH010000002.1, read on the forward strand.
GAGATAGGGCAGCTGATGTCCGGCCTGGTCGACCCGGTAGTAATAGGGATTGCGCGTATAGACGAAGCGCTGTGCCGGCGGCTTGGTGCGAAGGACCCAGGGATCGAGAGTCGGGAGCTTCGGGTTGTCGTTGCGTCCCATGTTGTCGCGCCGGTTATGCAGGCCCGCCCAGCTCGGCTGTTCGGCATCCTTGACCGCCTCGGCCAGTTTTTCCGGGTCGGCGTATTTGGCGTGGAACTTCTTCAGATAATGCGCCGGCCGATAGATATAGAGCGGCGCGGCACCCGCGAGCTTCGGCAGGAAGTCCGCGTTGGGTGCATCCCAGGAATAGCGCACGGTGGTTTCGTCGATGAACTCCACGACCGGCGGCTTGCCGTTGACGATCAGATCCTTCGGCGGGCCGGAAGGCGAAAGCTCCGGGTTGTTGGCGACGTCCTCCCACCAGTAGCGGAAATCGTCGGTGGTGAAGGGTTTGCCGTCCGACCACTTCATCCCCTTGCGCAGATGCAGGGTGAAGACCTTGTCGTCCTTGTCCTCGTAGCTCTCGAGGATGTCGGGCTGCAGCTTGTAGTTCCGGTCGTAGCAGACCAGGCGCGCGTAGGAATAGTAGGAGATCTGCCGGTTGTCGCGGGCGCTGGCCAGCAGCGTCTTCAATTCGCCGCCCTGCTGGCCCTGCTCCAGCATGGTGGCGACTGCCGGATGTTCGGGCAGGCGCTCGTTGATCGGCGGCAGCTCGCCCTCCGCTTCATCCTTGGCGAAGTAGGGCGGGCTGATCCAGTCCGCGTTCGCGGCGTTGGCGGCGAGCAGCAGGCCGGCGGCGAGAATGAGAGACCGGAGCTTCATGCCGCGCTCCGGATGCTGATGGCGGCCCGCACCCAATGATCGTCGCCGATATCGACCAGGCTCGGCTGGTTGTCGGCGTCGATGGTGAAGGGTGCAGGCCAGGCGGACGGCACCGAAGCCTTGCCGCCCATCAGCTTCTCGAAATCGAGACGATGGGTGAGCGAGGGGTCCGGCACCGCGGCCAGCAGCGCCTTGGTGTAGGGGTGCACCGGGTTCTTGAAGAGACTCGCCGCCGGCGCCAGCTCGACCACGCGGCCGGCACACATCACCATGATCCGGTCGGCGACGTAATCCACCACCGCGAGGTTGTGCGAGATGAAGATGTAGGTGAGGCCGAGCCGCGCCTGCAGGTCTTTCAGCAGGTTCAGGATCTGCGCCTGGATCGACACGTCGAGCGCCGAGACCGGCTCGTCGCAGATCAAGAGATCGGGCTTCAAGGCCAGCGCCCGGGCGATACCGATGCGCTGCCGCTGGCCGCCGGAGAAGCTGTGCGGATAGCGGCGCAGGTGCTTCACGTTCAGGCCCACCAGCGACATCAGCTCCTTCACCATCTCGATCCGCTCTTTCGGCGTGCCGACATTGTGAATCACCAGCGGCTCGCTGATGATGTCGAACACGGTCATGCGCGGGTTGAGGCTGGCGAAGGGATCCTGGAACACGAACTGGATCTTCTTGCGGAATTCGCTCAACGGCCGGCCGTTCAGGCGCAGCACATCGACCAGCTTGCCGTGGTCGTTGTAGCGGATCACCCCGGAATCGGGATCGATCGCCCGCATGATCAGCTTGGAGAGTGTGGTCTTGCCGCAACCGGATTCACCGACCAGTCCCAGGCATTCGCCGCGGTTCACCTCGAAGCCAACATCGGCGACCGCATGGATGACGCGATCGCCGCCGCCCATCCAGCCCCCCTTGCGGATGCGATAGGTCTTGGAGATGCCTTCGATCGAGAGCAGCGGGAGATCGACCGCCGGTCCTTCTTTCGGGAGCGGCTTCGCTTCCGCGAACATGCCGGTCGGCTTGGACTTGATCTCGCGGATCGGCGTCAGGCGCTCGCCAGGCTCCATGCCGAAACGTGGCACCGCCTTCAACAGCGCCTGCAGATAGGGATGCCCGGGATTGGTGAAGATATCCTGCGCCGTGCCGGATTCCTGGACCTCGCCGTGATACATCACCACGACCTCGTCGGCCATGTTGGCGACCACGCCGAGATCATGGGTGATCATCAGCATCGCCATGCCGAGCTCGGCTTTGAGATCCGACATCAGCTTCAGGATCTGCGCCTGCAGCGTCACGTCGAGCGCCGTGGTGGGCTCGTCGGCGATCAGCAGGGCCGGCCGGCAGACCAATGCCATGGCGATCATCGCGCGTTGCCGGAGGCCACCCGAGAGCTCGAAGGGATAGGTCTTGAGCGCGCGCTCCGGATCCGGGAAGCCGGTCAGGCGCAGCATCTCGAGCACAGCGGCCGTGCCCTCGGCCTTGCTGATCTTGCGGTGGAGGTGAAGCGCCTCGCCGATCTGGTCGCCGATCGTGTGAACCGGCGACAGTGAGGTCATCGGCTCCTGGAAGATGATCGAGATCGAGCCGCCGCGCAGCTTCTGCATCACCGGCCCATTCCGCGGCTGCTGGGCGATGTCCAGCACACCGTTGCCGTGCGCAGAGTCGTCGAACAGGATCTGACCGCTGGTGATATTGGCGACCTTGGGCAGAATTCCCATGATGGCCTGGGCGCAGACCGACTTCCCGGATCCGGATTCGCCGACCAGCGCCACGGTCTTGCCCTTGGGCACGCGGAACGAGACGCCGCGGACGGCGGGAATCACGATGCCGTCGAGGACGAAATCGACCTTGAGGTCCTTAACGTTCAGAAGATCGGTCACGCTGCGTCCACCTTGACGCCGATCGCGTCCATGTTGTCGAGGGTGATCTGGTCCACGAGGACGTTCGCCTGCTTCGCCGCATAGGCGGCGCGCGCGACGATATCCGCGAAATGCGGCAGGGTGGATTCGATGTCGATCTTGGTCTTGCCCGACTTCAGCGTCAGCGTCATCCACCCGTCCTTCCGTTTGCGCCGCGTGGAATAGTAGCGCAGCGCCATCTCCTCGAGTCCACTCCAGGCGATACGCTTCTTCGGCCAGGGCATGATTTGCAGGCCGTCTTCGTCGAAGCGGATCCGACTCGCATGCCGCAATGCGGTATTGGCCAGCCAGACCAGGAACAGGACGGCAAGCCCGGCAATCACCCAGAAGATCGGCGTCTCGAGGCCGATCGACTGCAGGATCACCGCGCTGACGCCGAGGCCGAGAATCCCCCGCAGGTAGTCGTAGACCAGGCTGGAAACCGGATAGCGCAGCTCGACCATGTTATGCGTTGAATCCCGAAAGCTTCCCAGTTGGGGTGTCACCCCCCATGAACGCGGCAGTCGGGTCGAGCAGACGCGCTGCCGCTTGATTCGCAAGGAAATCTCGCAGTTTCTCGAGAAAACGCCAAGTGGCCGGATCATGAACAAGATGATGGCTTAAGACTCCGGTCGGCTCGTCCTGATCGACTTCGCCCAGGCGCCGCGCCCGGAGATGGCCGATGAACAGGCTGAGACAGGCGTCTTCCCCCAGAAATCCCCCCGGCGGGCCATTCCTGCCCCGCCAATCAATGACGTCGACATGTGTGTTCACCTGGTTCACCCCTCGGATCGCGGGCGCGGTCCGGGGCTGGTAGCGGGTCAGCCCTATAAAGCCGATCGATTGCAGGATTGCGACGGAGCGCCCGCCGATCCGGTTCCAGGGCGGCGTCAGGACCGGCAGGAATTGGTCCCCGAAGGCCGCGGAGAGCTTTCGGAACCCGACAGAAAGGTCCTGCGCGACGGCTTGGGCATCCCGCTCGTCCGGAAACTCGCTCTTTCGCCCGCCCTCCGGGGCATGATTGCGGTGCTGATAGCCGTGCTGCAGCACCGTCGCCTCCGGGCTTTGCCGCAGCCGCGGCGCGAGGTCCGGCTGCAGGCCAGCGGGAATCACCGCCAGGCCGATCGGCCCCCGCGCGACCTGGAGCAAATGGTCGAGCGCCGGCGTTGCCGCGACGGCATCGTCGTCCCGCCACCACCAGGTGGCCACTCTTCCGGATGCGCTCCAAGTCTCGCATTCGCGCGCCAGATCGCCCCAACCGGTCACGCCGCCCTCTTTGCCAAGCCGTCGAGAATAAGAGAGGCGGACTGCCGGGCACCATCGAGATTGATGGTAAAGGGTGGGACCGTCATCACAGCGGCGCGGTCGATCTCTTCCGCCAGCCGCATCGGGCTGAGCTCGGTTGCCGGCAACAGCCGCAGCAGGCCTTTCTCATGCAGCAGCCGCGCCCGGTCGGTCTGCTCGCTCTCGGTCCCTTCGGCGAAGGGCACGACCACCGCGGGAGTCCGGCTCGCCAGGATCTCCAGCACGGTGTTGTAGCCGCCTTGCGACACCGAGACCCGGCAGCGCGCCAGCAGCGCCTTGAAATCGGCACGAAAGCGCTCGACCACGAAACCTTGCGCCTCTTGCTGCAGCCGCTCGAACACGTCCTGCGGAAGGTTGCCGCCGGTGATCAGCCGCCAGGGCCGCGCCCGCTCGAACGACAAGACCCGCGCCGCCAGCGCCGCGGTCAGCAAGGGTTGCCCCACCGCGCCACCCCCTGCGGAGATCAGGATCTCGCCTTCGCTGCGATCGACTGCCGCGGTCTCGACCTTCGCCTCGGTGACATAGCCGGTGTAGCGGATCAGGTCCCGGAGCGCGCCGGCCATGGGAAAGGTCGCCTCGAAGGGAATGAGCGCGGGATCGCTGTGCACCAGGACCAGGTCGTAGAAGCGTCGCGTGGTCTCGGCCATCTCCTCGGCGCGGCCGGGCTTCTCCTTGGTCACCAGGATGTCGCGCACCGAGCAGGCGATCAGCGGGGGGCTTTGTCTGCCGCGGGCCGCCTCTAGCAAGGGCTTGAGCTCGAAGCGGAACGGCCGCCGGCCGAACGGATACATCTCGGTGATCAGCGCATCGGGCGCGGTATCTTGGAACAACTGCAACAGCGCCTCGCGCCGCCGCGCCTTCCAGGCCTCATCGATGGGATTGCCTTGCGCATCGAGCAGCGCAGAGAAACTGGAATCCGCCGCCCGCGCCTCGGCCAACTGCACGACGGCGACGCCGCGCTGCTCCAGCGCTGCTTCAACCTGCGGCACCGGCACGCCCCCGGTCGCCAGCACCACCTCCGCGCCGCGTTCCTGCAAGGCGCCGGCGACCGCCGCCGCGCGCTGCAAATGCCCGATCCCAAGCAGATGCTGGACATGAATGAGCACCCGCGCGGTCATCTTGGTCCCGCGAGCAGTGACACATTCATCCGCTCGACCGAAATCTTCCCACCCGCGTCCAGACGGAAGAGATGCGCCGTGTTCGCCGCGATCTTCGCCGGCGGCTTGCCGATGAAGGCCCAGCCGGTCGCCAGCGAGAGCAGGGCGCGCAGCACTGCCTTGTGGGTGACGATGATCGTCGGCGTGTTCGCCGCGGCGATCTCGCTCAACAACGGTTGAAGCCTGGCCTGGACCTGGCGCGGCGTTTCGCCGCCGGGCGCACTGAAATCGAGGCCGAGGCTCTCGCGTTCATCCGCCGCCGCCCCCGGCGTCGCGCGCAACTCTGCCAGCGACTGTCCCTCCCAGGCGCCGAAATCCATCTCGATCAGCCGCGGGTCCAGCGCGATCTCGCGCGCCGGAAACAGCAGCCGCGCGGTCTCCTCTGCCCGCTTGAGCGGGCTCGCCAGGACGCGATAGGCGCTCCAGCCGGGATCGGCGCGCCAGGCTTTCGCCGCCGCGACGCCGGCGGCGCCGAGTGCCACATCGGTGCGCCCCTGCAGCCGCTTGGCCGCATTCCATTCGGTCGGCGCATGGCGAATCGCGACCAGCGGCAAGCCATCACTCATTTGCCGAGAGTCTTCTTGATGCCGGCGATGAGGGTCCGCGCGGCGCCCGCGATGTCGTGCTTGGCGAGTGCGTTGGCCCGCGCCGCACGGCCCGCCAGGGCGAGCGGGGCATCGAGCGCAAAATCGAGATCGGCGCTGAACTCAGTGGCATCGCCGGGCTTGGAGAGCCAGCCCGTCTTGCCGTCGACGATGATCGCCGGAACGCCGCCCCAGGCACCGGCCACGACCGGAAGCCCGCAGGCCTGTGCCTCCAGGAGCGCCATGCCGAAGGCCTCGTTGACCGCCGGCCAGACGCAGAGATCGCAGGCGACGGCGATTTCCGGCAGCTTCTCGCGCGGCCTGGCGCCCAGCAGGAAGACGCCGCCGGCGACCGGCTTGAACGCACGCTGCACGTCGGCCCGCGCCTCGCCGTCGCCGACGATCAGCAGTTGCCAGGGCCGGTCGAGATGCTGCAAGGCCTCGGCCAGCAACTTGTAGGAAGCGAGCTTGTCGCCTTTGCGCATCATGCCGATCGCCAGCAGCCAGGGCTCGTCCGCATTGAGCCCATGGTCGCGCGCCAGCTTCGCCCGCATGGCGGCCCGTGCCGGCAGCTTCTTGGTGAAGTCGGCGAGATCGAGGAAGGGTGCGAGGTCGATCAGCCGGCGCTTGCCGACCAGCGGCTCGAGGCAGCCGCGGTCGATCGGGTTCAGGCAGAAGATCCCGTCGGCGGCGCGGATCGCGGCTTCCGCCGCTGCATGGCTGAAGGCATAGGGTCCCTCGGCGCGCTTCGGCGCGTGGCTCGCCTCGGCGATGAAATAAGGGATGTCCAATGCCGCCGCGACCACCGGCCCGATCCAGTCCACCGCCTTGTAATAGAGGTGATAGGTGAACCAGGCCTGCGGCCGCTCCCGCTTGGGCCGCGCCCGGTACTTGGCGATCAGGCGTTTCGCCGCGGCGCGGCCCTGCTTGGCCATCGCCCGCTGGGCGTCCTCGCTCGGCTCAGAGACACGGCTGCGGATGCGGCTGGCGATCTCGACTTCGGCGCCGCCCCGTTTCATCGCCGCCACCAGCAGGCGCGCGATGGTCCGGTCGCCCGAGGGCACCGGGTGATCGGGGGCTTTCAATGGCGCATAGAAGGCGATCCGCATGGCCGCACTCTACAGGCGCAGCTCTGTTAAGCAAACCGGGCCAGGTTCAGCCGCAACGGTTAGCCGCGGATGCCCCGCAGCCGCTCCTGCCGGCGGCGCAGCAGCTCCAGCGAGGTCAGCAGTCCCACCGAGACCAGGATCAGCAGAGTGGCGGCGGCGGTGATGGTCGGGTTGATGTTCTCGCGGATGCCGTTGAACATCTGCTTCGGCAGCGTGCGCTGCTCGGGGCTGGCCAGGAACACCGCCACCACCACCTCATCGAAGGAAGTGACGAAGGCGAACAGCGCGCCGGAGATGACACCGGGCAGGATCAACGGCATCACCACCTTGAAGAAGACCGTGTGCGGCGGCGCGCCGAGACTGGCACCGGCCCGCATCAGGTTGTAGTCGAAGCCGGAGAGGGTCGCGGTCACGCTGATCACCACGAAGGGCGAGGCCAGGGCGGTATGCGCCAGAATCAGCCCGACCGGCGCCCAGGTGATGTTGAGGATGCCGAGCGAGACGTAGAAGAAATACATCCCGACCGCGCTGATGATCACCGGCACGATCATCGGCATCAGCAGCATGGCGATGATCGCCGCCTTGCCGCGCATGTTGAGGCGCGAGAGGCCGAGCGCGGCGAGGATGCCGAGCGTGGTCGCGATGATGGTGACGCAGGATGCGACCTGCAGGCTCATCACCACGGAATCGATCCAGCGCGCGTTGGTGAAGAACTCCCGGTACCACTGCAGCGACAGGCCGGGCATCGGGTAGGTGAAGTAGGACTCCGAGTTGAACGACAGCGGCATGATCACGATGATCGGCGAGATCAGGAACAGCAGAACCGCCGCGCAGATCAGCCGGTGCGAGACATGCCAGACGCGTTCGCCGGGCGTTGCATAGGGGCTGAGCGCCATTATCCGAACCTGATCTTGTCGATGCCGACGAGGCGGTTGTAGATGAAGTAGAGAATCAAGGTCGCGGTCAGCAGGATCGCGCCCAGCGCCGAGGCCTTGCCCCAGTTGTTCTCGCTGTTCATCGCCCGGTCGATGATGCCGGAAACCATCTGATCGGTCGGCCCGCCGACCAGGGCCGGCGTGATGTAATAGCCGAGGCAGAGGATGAAGGTGAGCAGGCAGCCGGCGGCGATGCCCGGCACCGTGAGCGGGAAATAGATCTTCCAGAAGGCGTGGAACGGCCCGGCGCCGAGCGAGCGCGCCGCCCGCACGTAGGAAGGTGAGATCGTCTTCATCACGCTGTAGATCGGCAGCAGGGTGAAGGGCAGCTGGATATGCGTCATCGCCACCACCGTGCCGAAGCGGCTGAAGATCAGCGGCAAGGGTTCATTGGTGAGATGCAGGAACTGCAAGGTGTCGTTGATCGTGCCGTTGTCCTGCAGCAGGACGAACCAGGCCGTGGTCCTAACCAGCAACGAGGTCCAGAACGGCAGCAGCACCAGGATCATCAAGAGATTGCTGGTCCGGGTCGGCAGGTTCGCCAGCAGATAGGCCAGGGGGAAGCCGAGCAGCAGGGTCGCGATCGTGACCGTCATGCTGATATTCAGGGTCCGCAGGTAGAGCGTCACGTAGATCGCGCGCTCCTCCGGCGTGGAGACCAGCTTGCCGTCGGCATCCTGGCCGAGATCCAGCGCATCCAGCAGGTAGAAGCTGGTGACGCTGCTGGTCGAGCGCTTGAGCACCGCCCAGGTGTCGCGCTCGCCCCAGATCTTGTCGATGCCGATCATCGCCTCTTTGTAGGGGCCTTGGGTCAGCTGCGCGGCCTTGCGCCCGCTAACCAGGATCTTGCTGCGGATGGCGGAGATCTCGTAGTTCAGCCGCTTGCCGATCAGCGCGATGGATTTCTCCTTCTGCGCGGCCGCGAGGTCGGCGGCGAGCGCGGCAAAGGCCGCCTCGTCCGGCACCTCCTTGCCGTCCCAGTTCTCAAGCGCCACGCGGGTCTGCGGCATCAGGTTGTGGATCGACGGATCGTAGACCGCATTGCGCAGGAGGCTGCCGATCGGGATCACGAAGGAGAGCAGGATGAACAGGAACAGCGGCGCCACCAGCGCCAGCGCGCGGATCCGGCGCTTCCGTTCGACCGCCCGCAGGCGGCGCTTCAGCGCGTCACGGTCGGTGGCGATGTCCAGTCCGATGTTTTCGGTGACGGCGGTCATGCTTGGGCGCGCTTCAATAGAAAAGAAGGAGGGAGCGTTGCCGCTCCCTCCCGGTGGTCAGGCTACTTCGCCAGCCAGGCGTTGAAACGCTCGCGCAGCTGGTCGCCGTTGTCCGCCCAGAATTGCGGATCGACGTAGAGCACGTTCTTCATGTTGTCCGGCGCGGTCGGCAGATCCGGCAGCACTGCCGGGTCGATCTTCGGGCCGGAATCCTTGTTGGCGGGACCGTAGGAGATGTACTTGGTCTGCTCCGCCATCGGGTCGGGCTGGCTCGACCAGGCGATGAACTTGTAGGCGGCGTCGAGGTTCGGCCCGCCCTTCGGCATCGCCCACCAGTCCCAATCCGGGGCCTGCGCGTCCCAGACGATCTTGAACGGCTTCTTGTCCTTCTTCACCGCGTCGAAGAAGCGGCCGTTCCAGTC
>JAYSFH010000003.1:0-15645 GCA_041913405.1 Dongia sp.
AAGAAGCGGCCGTTCCAGTCGGAAGCGATCACCACCTGTCCGTCGGCCAGGAGCTGCGGCGGCTGCGCGCCGGATTCCCACCAGACGACGTCCTTCTTGATGGTGTCCAGCTTCTTGAAGGCGCGGTCCACGCCTTCCGGCGTGTTCAGCACCTTGTAGACGTCGGCCATCGGCACGCCGTCGGCGAGCAGCGCCCATTCCAGGTTCACGAACGGGTTCTTCTGCAGCGCCCGCTTGCCCGGGAACTTCTTCTGGTCGAACAGGTCGTTGATGCTGGTCGGCCCCGGGTTCAGCTTGGTCGTGTCATAGGCGATGACCGTCGAATAGAGGATATTCGGCACCGCGCAATCCACGATATCGCCGCCGATGAACTTCGAGCGGTCGAGGCCGAGCTTGGCCCAGTCGATGGTCTCCAGCGTGCCTTCGGCGCAGGCCGCGAGCGCGGTCTGGGTGTCGACGTCGACCACGTCCCAGGTCACGCTCTTCGACTCGACCATGGCGCGGATCTTGGCGATCTCGCCGTTATACTCGCCCTCGTTGATCTTGGTGCCGGTCTCCTTGGCATAAGGCTCCATGAAGGCCTTGCGCTGGCTTTCCTGATAGGCGCCGCCCCAGGAAATCACCGTCAGCGTGTCTTCGGCCGATGCTTGCTTCGGCACCGAGATCGCCGTGGCGGACACACCCGCCAGCAGCGCGGCGCAAAGCCATGGTAATGCTTTCATTCCCTCTCTCCCTGTTATGCCGGATTGCTTCCGGCGGTTGCTTGTCTACGCCCTCAAGAAGCTACTGACTCAACGGAGCTACTGGGCCGCGTCCAGCGCGCGGCAATCCTCTTTCTTCCAGCCGACCGAGATCGAGGCGCCCGGTGCGAGATCCGGCGCGCCGTCGGCATTCGGCACCTTGATGATGAACTCGCTGTTGCCGCAGACGGTCGCCCGCACCCGGGTGAAGTCGCCGAGATAAATGAGCTCCTCGACCTTGGCCTGGAACACGTTGGCGCAATGGCCGTTGGCGGGATTGAGCCGCACCCGCTCCGGCCGCAGCGAAAGCGTGGTCGGGGCGCCGACGCCCTCGACCTTGACCGGCACCGCCTCGATCTTGCCGCCGCCCTCGATCTCGACCTGGCAGCCGCTGCCGTTCATCGCCACAACCTTGCCCTTGAGGCGGTTGTTCTCGCCGATGAACTGGGCGACGAAGGAATTCTGCGGCCGCTCGTAGAGATCGTCGGGCTTCGCCAGCTGCTGGATCACGCCGTCGTTGAAGACCGCGACCCGGTCGGACATGGTCAGCGCTTCCGACTGGTCATGGGTCACATAGACCACGGTGACGCCGAGATTGCGGTGGATATGCTTGATCTCCAGCTGCATCTGCTCGCGCAGCTGCTTGTCGAGCGCACCCAAGGGCTCGTCCATCAGCACCAGCTTGGGCTCGAATACCAAAGCCCTCGCGAGCGCCACGCGCTGCTGCTGGCCGCCGGAAAGCTGCAACGGGCGGCGCTTGCCGAGATGCGAGAGCTGTACCATGCCGAGTGCGCGCTTGATCCGGGTCTCGACCTCCGCCTTGCCGACCTTGCGCACGTTCAAGGGGAAGGCGAGATTCTCTTCCACCGTCATATGCGGGAACAGCGCGTAGTTCTGAAACACCATGCCGATGTTGCGCTTGTGCGGCGGCACGTGGTCGATCGGCGTGCCGTCCAGGAAGATCCGGCCATGGGTCGGCACTTCGAACCCGGCCAGCATCATCAGGGTGGTGGTCTTGCCCGAGCCCGAAGGACCCAACAGGGTCAGGAACTCGCCGGCCCGGATGTTAAGATCGAGGTTTTTGACGACCAGGGTTTCGCCGTCATAAGTCTTCTGCACGCCGACGAATTGAACGTAATCCTCTTTACCGCCACTCGTCCTGACCTCGGCCATCGTTCGGTGCATGCCCCCTTATGCCCCGCTAAGGTCGATGCGCATGCGGTCGCCCGCGGCGCGGACCGAAGATCCGTTCCGGACGCCCCAATGCACAGCGAAGGCGGGCGATCTGCTGCAATATCACTCCCCGGGAAGCCCGGGCCTCAACCTGTCGAAGCTTTATAGGCGACCGCGGCCATTTAATTCAGTCGATCGGTCGGCGTGATCATTGTCTTGCGACATTGTCTGACCACACAATTGACTCAACGCTATGTTACCGTTTCAATGGAGTCAACGCTTAATGAAACTCCTGTCTCGCAAGCGCGAACCATTCGAAGAAATGGTGCGATTTGTCGAGACAGGTCGACAGTGCGTCGCCGCAAATCGCGGAACACTCGATTTGGCGCACCGTCCAGATATCCGGCCATACAACTTGCGAATCCAGGGGCGAGGTTGAATGGAAGAACTCGGAATTTCATTTCGGTCCGGGCTCGGCGAGCCGATTGCCGAGCCGCCGATCTATCGGCGCATCGCGGATTCGATCGCGGCCCGCATCGCGCGGGGCGAGCTCGAGCCCGGTGATCGGCTGCCGAATCACCGCGACCTCGCGACCGAGTTCAAGGTCAACGTCACCACCATCACCCGTGCCTTCCACACGCTGAAGCGCCGCGGCCTGGTGGAGACGCGGCCGGGACGCGGCACGGTGATCCTCGACTTCCGCAACGGCGCGGGTCGCTTCCAATCCAATCCCTCCGACGAGCGCGGCGTGATCGATCTCTCGGTCAACCGCCCGGCCACCGCGGGCTATCTCGATGCGCTGGCCGATGTGATGCCGCGCCTCGCGCGCGACCGGCGCTATGCGAGCCTGAAGGACTACCAGCCGGCGGAAGGGCCGATCTGGCTGCGCGAGGCGGCGGCGCTCTGGATGAAGAGCTTCGTGCCGGGTGCCGATGCCTCGTCGCTCTTCGTCGGCATGGGCGCGCAGCACACGCTCGCCTGCGTGCTCGCCAGCGTCTCGCGGCCGGGCGACGTGGTGATCGCCGACGAGGTCACCTATATGGGCCTGGTCGCGGTCTGTCGCGCCCGGGGCCTGATCCTGCGCGGCCTGCCGATGGACGAGCACGGCATGCGGCCCGACGCCTTCGATGAGGCCTGCCTCCGCTGGCAGCCGCGCTTGGTCTTCGTCATGCCGAGCCTGCACAACCCGACCGCAATCAGCATGCCGGAGAAGCGCCGGCGCGCGCTGGCCACCATCGCGCGGCGGCACAACGTCCTCATTCTTGAGGACGACGTCTACGCCCCGCTGGTGGAGCAACGCGCACCCGCTTTCGCCGCACTGGAGCCAGAGCTCACCGTCCATATCGCCGGCCTGTCGAAATGCGTGGCGCCGGGCCTGCGCATCGGCTTCGCGCTGACTCCGCGCGCGCTCGCGGCCGACGTGGTCGCCGCCTTCCGGGTCGATTGCTGGAACATCTGTCCGCTCTCGGCACTTACCGCGACCATGCTGATGGAAGCCGGCGCGGTCGAAACCATCATCGCATCGCATAAGCAGGAGCTGTTCGAGCGCCAGGCGCTCACTTCGGCGATGCTGGCGGGCTACGATCTGCGCAACCAGGTCCATGCGCCGCATGCCTGGCTCAACCTGCCGGCCTCCTGGCGCGACCGCGACTTCGCCCAGGCCTGCGCCGAGCGCGGCGTCCTGGTGATGCGGGCCGATCCTTTCTCGATCGGCCGCGACGAGCCGCCCAACGCGGTGCGCCTCAACATCGCCGCCGCCCGCACCCGCGACGATCTCCGCGCGGCCTTGGGCATCATGCTGGAACTGCTGGGCGCACCGCCGCAGTAGGCTATTTGAACCGCCGCTCGAGATCGGCGATGCCGCGGTCCATCGCGAACATCTTGCGCACTCGCTGATATCCGGCCGCTGCCAGTCGCTCACGCAAGCTCGCATCCTTCAGCATCCGCCCGATCGCCTGCGCCAAGGCCGAAGCGTCATCCGCCGGCACCAGCATCCCGGTCTCGCCGTCGATCACCAGCTCCGGGATGCCGGCGAGGTTGGTGGCGATGACGGGCAGGCGCTGGCTTTGTGCCTCCATCAGCACGTTGGGCAGGCCGTCACGGTCGCCGTCCTCGGCAATGCGGCTGTTCAGGATGAAGAGATCGGCGCCGCGATATTCTTCCAGTACGGTCTCCTGCGGCCGGGCGCCGAGCCAGGTGATGCGCTCGGCAATGCCGAGCCGTTTCGCCTCGGCCTGTAGCGCATCCTTCAACGGTCCGCCACCGACCTGGCGCAGCCGCCAGTCCAGATCCTTCGGCAACTGGCCCAAGGCTTCGATCAGGCCTGCATAGCCCTTCTTCGGCACCAATCGCCCAACCGAGAGCAAGGTGAACGGGCCCTGTGCCCGCGTGCTGCGCGCCGGCGGCTCGGGAAAGCGCGAGAAATCGAGGCCGTGATAGACCAAGGCCGTCTTCTCCGGCGCGGGCGCGAGCGCCGAGAGGGCGCGGTGCCCGGTCTCGGTGCAGGTCACCAGCCAGTCCATCGAGGCGAGCTTCTCGCGCTTCTCCCAGTCCGGCGTGATCCAGATGTCCTTCGCATGCGCCGAGGTGCTCCACGGGATCCCGGTCATCAGAGGCGGTTAATTGGCGACCGCGGCGGGGGTGTGTTTGAAATGCGATTGCAGCCTTTTCGGCCAGCTTGTGGCATCGCCGAGCTCCGCCGCCAGCACGCAGGCCTGGCCGAAACGCCGGCCGCGGTTGGTGGTGAAGTCGCGGCGGAAGTCCGCGATCCACTGCCGGAACGCCCCTGCATATCCCGGTAACCGCCGCGCCTGCCACCAGCCGCGCAGAACGCGCAGCGGCTCCTGGTATAGATATTCCGGCAGATAAGTGACCGGCGCCTGGATCTCGCGGTGCACCGGATGGACATGCTTGTCGGTCGGAAAGCGCAGCGAGACGAGCTTGATCTTGATTCCGCGCTGCTCCAGCGCCCGGATTTCCTGGGCGATGAAGGTCTCCGAAAGGCGCGGATAGCCCTTCAGGATGAAGGCGATTGTTTTCCCTCCCCCGTCTTCGGGGGAGGGTAGGGTGGGGGAGCCCCGCACTGGGTCTGTCAATCTTCAGCGCGCGCGGCGGCTGGCGAGCCTGAGGCGCGGGCGGGGCGTGCGGACCGGCGCCGCGTCGATCGTCTGGTCGACCAGCCGGTTGATGTTGGCGAGCCCGTCCATCAGGCCCGGCACCACCACTTGGCTCGGCAGCGCCTGCTGCGGCAGCTGGCGCAAGGCGGTCGCCATCGACTTCCAGTCGCGGGTGCCGTCATCCTCGAGCATGGAGACGAGGCCGTATTCCTTGGCCCTCGTCGCGCGCAGGTACTGCTCCATGCGCGGCCTTGTGCGCGGGATGATCAGCGCGCGCTTGTCGAAGGAGAGGATCTCGCAGAAGGTGTTGTAGCCACCCATGGCCACCACGCCGATCGCCCGCGCCATCAGATGTTCCATCTGCGCGTCGAAGGTGATCGCCTCGACATTGTCGAGCTTGGCCGCGCGCTGCAGGAACTCGGCCTGCCGGTCGGAATGCATGAAGGGCCCGAGCACCAGCAGCGCCGGATGGGGCTGGTGCGGGTCGTTCTCATAGGCGCGCAGCACCCAGTCGACCACGTCTTCGCCGTCGCCGCCGCCGCCGGTGGTGACCAGCAGATAGGGCGCTTCGATCTTCGTGAGCGGCGCGCTCGTCGCCGGCCCCTGCGGCAGGGTGCGGTGCAGATAGCCGGTATAAATCATCTTGCGCCGCACCGACTTCGGCAGCTCGATGCCCTCCAGGGGGTCGCAGATCTGCGGCAGACCGTAGACCCAGATCTGGTCGTAGAGATCGCGCAGCGCGGGGACCACCTTCTTGCGCTCCCATTCGGGGACCAGGGCGGCGGGCTCGTCCATGATGTCGCGCAGCCCCAGCACCAGGCGCGTGCCGCGCTCCTTCAGCATGACCAGGGTGTCATGCACCTCGCCACGCAGCCCCAGCGGCTCCTTGTCAACGATGAAGATGTCGGGATCGAAGATCTCGGCCGTGTGGCGGATGATCGAGGCGCGCAGCTCCAGCGTCTCCTCGATGTCGATCAGCAGCGAGAGCGGGGTGTAGTCGCCGGAGCGCAGCTTGATCACCCCGGGGATCCGGATGAAGTCCACGCGGGCGCGGAAGTTGAAGCTGCCGATGATCGGCGACCCGGTCAGAATGATGACTGAGAGATCCTTCTCCAGATCGACCAGCGAATGCGCGATGGTGCGGCAACGGCGCAAATGGCCGAGGCCGAAGGTGTCGTGGCTATAGATGAGAACGCGGGCGTCCCGCTTTTCCATTGGGCTCGTTCCCACTGGGCTTGTTCCTGTCACGCGTCCATCCCCCGACCGCCGCGTCCCGGATAACCAAGTCTGCGATTAGCGCGCGGCGGAGTATTGCACAGCGGGTTTCGGCGGCGAAAGCCAAAGTTTCGTGGCAAGGCCCGCGGCATAAATCCTTGATCGCCTTGGGGAATGACCGGGTAAAATCGCCCCGAACGAGGTCCTATCGCTTGCGGCTGGACGCCGCCCGCCCTATTGTCCTGAGGGTCGCGGCCCTGCCGGGGGGACGGCCGTGTCCGCGACCTTGGATCGGGCGATGGAACGCAACCTCTTCAAATACATCTGGCGCCATTCCTGGCGCGACCAAGTCTATATCCTTGCGATCGTCCTGCTCCTGCAGGTGTTCTATTTCGTCTCGCTCGACCTGCCGAAGCGCATCGTCAACGACGGCATCCGCGGCGAAGCCTTCAAGGAAACCAGCGTCGAGATCCCGGCCCATCTCAACTACTCCTACGGCCCGGCGATCCATCCGGAGATGATGAAGCCTGAGGGAAAGGTCAACACCATTCCCTTCATGGAGATCAGCTTCGGACCCTACGAGTCGATCGGTGTCCCGAAGCTGACGCTGTTCAGCGGCCTGATGCTCGACCAGATGCAGTATCTGTTCGCGCTCTGCTTCGCCTATCTGTTCTTCGTCGTCCTGAACGGCTGGATGAAGCAGTGGGTCAACACCGAGAAGGGGCGCCTCGGCGAGCGCATGCTGCGCCGGCTCCGCTTCGAGCTGTACGACCGGATCCTCAAGTTTCCGCTCGGCCATTTCCGCAAGGTGAAGCAGGCCGAGATCGCCACCATGATCAAGGACGAGGTGGAGCCGCTGGGCGGCTTTATCGGCGATGCCTTCATCCAGCCGGCGATGCTCGCGGGCCAGGCGCTGACCGCGCTCTACTTCATCTTCCTGCAGAACTTCTACCTCGGCGCGCTCACCTTCGCGATCCTCGCGGTGCAGATGGCGGTGATTCCGAAACTCCGGGTCAAGGTGCGGCTGCTGGCGCGCCAGCGGCAGATCACCGCGCGGGCGCTGGCCGGCCGCATCGCCGAGAGCGTGGACGGCGCCATTGAAATTCACACCAATGACACATCGAACTACGAGCGCGCCGATATCATCGACCGCCTCGGCACGATCTTCCTGATCCGCTTCGAGCTCTACAAGCGCAAGTTCTTCGTCAAATACCTGAACAACATGCTGGCCGCGACCACGCCGTTCCTGTTCTACCTGATCGGCGGCTATCTCGCCTTGAACGGCAAGTTCGACACCGGTTCGCTGCTGGCCGCGATCAACGCCTATAAGGACCTGCCCGACCCGATCAAGCAGCTGATCGACTGGGACCAGCAGCGCCAGGACGTGCAGATCAAGTACGACCAGGTGATGGAGCAGTTCAATCCCGACGGCATGCTGGCGCCGGAGCTGCAGGCGATCGACGCCACGCAGGACGTGGATCCCGGGACTCTCGCCGCCAGCAATCTCGCCTTCACCGACGAATCCGGCGCTCGCCTGGTCGAGGATGTAAGCCTCGAGATCGGGCCCGATGACCATGTCGCGGTGATCGGCACCGGCGCCAGCGGCAAGGACCATCTCGGTCTGCTCCTGGGGCGCTTGGCGCTGCCGGTCGCCGGCCAGCTGAAATACGGCGAGCACGATCTGACGCAGCTGCCGGAATCAGTGACCGGCCGGCGCTTCGCCTATGTCGGTGAGGAGAGCTACTTCTTCCCGCTCTCGCTGCGCGAGAACCTGAGCTACGGCCTGAAGCATCGACCGGTCGAGCCGGCGCGCTACGAGGGCGAGAGCCTCCGGCATTTCGAGCGCCGCATGCGCGAGGCCAAGCGCGCCGGCAATCCCTGGCTCGATCCCGGCGACAACTGGCTCGATCTGGAGGGCGCCGGCGTCGCCGACGTCCCCGAGCTTTACAGCCGGGTCGTGACCCTGCTGAAGGCGGTCGAGTTCGACGAGGACGTCTATCAGTTCGGCCTGCGCGGCCGGCTCGACCCGGTGCGCGACGCGGACATCGCCGCCGAGTTCCTGGAAGCGCGGCGGAGTCTCCGCGAACGGCTGCAGCGCCCCGACGTGGCGGCGCTGGTCGATCCCTTCGATCCCGCGCGCTACAACAAGAACATGACGGTGGCCGAGAACCTGCTGTTCGGCACCGCGGTCGGCCCGGACTTCGCGCCCGAAAACCTCGCCAACAACGAATACCTGCGCACCACCTTGCGGGATCTCGGCCTCGGCGACGCGCTGGTGAGCATGGGCCGCAAGATCGCCGAGACCATGGTCGAAATCTTCGCCGACCTGCCGCCGGGCCATCCGTTCTTCGAGCAGTACGCCTTCATCTCCTTCGACGACCTGCCGATGTACCGTGAGCTGATCCAGCGGACCGGGCGGCTCGCGACCGAGCAGATCCAGCGCGAAGACCGCTTCCGCTTCGTGCGCCTCACCTTCCCCTATATCGAGGCGCGCCATCGCCTCGACCTGATCGACGCCGAGATGGAAGAGAAGCTGCTGCAGGGGCGCCACGCGCTGGCCGAGAACCTGCCGGAGAGCCTCAAGAAGTCGATCGAGTTCTACGATCCGGAGGCCTATAACAGCCAGGCCTCGGTGCAGGACAACATCCTGTTCGGCCGCCTGGTCTACGGCCAGGCCCAGGCCGGGCAGAAAATCGGCCGGGTCATAGCCGAGGTGCTCGATGGCATGAAGCTCAGGCCGCGGGTGATCGAGGTCGGCCTGGACTATAACGTCGGGCCGGGCGGGAAACGGCTCTCGACCGCGCAACGCCAGCGCGCCTCGCTGGTCAGGGCCCTGGTGAAGCGGCCGCGGCTGCTGATCCTGAACAACAGCCTGGCGGTGTTCGACGATGCGACGCAGCGGCGCCTGGCGGAGCGCGTCAACAAGATCATGGAAGGCGGCGCGCTGGTGTTGATCACCGACAATGTCGCGCTGGCCAGATTGTTCGATCGTGTCATCATCATGAAAGAAGGCCGGGTGATAGAGCAGGGCGAAGTCCGCGAGCTCGATCGCGACGGCAGCCGCTTCCGCGAACTGGTCGGCACGGTCGCCGCGGCGGCGGAATAAACAAGGGTTGGTTTTACGCCGGGTCGGCTGGTGCCGATTTGGCCTTACGTCTGAGCGAGTGAGGGTCGGATGGGTATACAGGACGATGTCGAGGCCTTGAAGCGGATCCCGCTGTTCGCCAAGGTCGAACCCGCGAAGCTGAAGCTGCTCGCCTTCGCGGCGGAGCGCGCGCAATACATGCCGGGGGAGGCCCTGTTCCACCAGGGCGACCAGGCCGACGCCGCCTACATCGTCTTGGGCGGCAAGGCCGACGTCTTGGTGGAGACTCCGGGCGGCCCCTTGAAGGTGGCGGAGGTCGGCAAGGACGCCTTCGTCGGCGAGATCGGCATCCTGTGCGACGTGCCGCGCACCGCGACGATCCAGGCAACCGAATCCTTGACCACCTTGAAGATCACCAAGGATCTCTTCTACCGCATGGTCGCCGACTTCCCGTCGATCTCGCTCGAGGTGATGCGCGTGCTGGCGCAGCGCCTGGAGCATATGAACGAGCAGCTCCGCGACGCCGTGGCGGCGAAGTCCTAGCTAAAGGGGATCAGTCGGGCGCCAGGAAGGTGACGGCGGTGGCGAGCAGACTCTCGGGCGCGGCCGTCGGCTGCTCCTCGGCGAATTCCGCGAACATCTGCTTCACCAGGTTGTAGCCGAGTTCACGATAGGCCTCGAACTGGTCCTCGTCGAAGAACTGGTCGAGCGTGGTCTGGTCGGGATATTCCGGGTTCTGCGCCTTGTAGGCATAGAGGTCGCTGGGCAGTCCATCGACCATCGTCGCCTTCACATAAATGAGGACGCCGGAGCTCTGCCGGTCCGGGTACCAGATCGAGGCCAGGGCGAAGCCGCGCTTGGCCAGGCCGAACTTGATCCGCCAGGTCTCGCTCTTCGCGTCCTGCGGCTTGGGCAGCACGCCCTCCAGCGCGTAGCACTCGTCGTCGAAGCGGATGTTGACCCCGAAATCGACCCGCACCCGCTCGATCGCGTTGCCGAGATCGGCGAAGGTGAAGTCGCCGTCCTGGCCGCCGTCGCTGACCAGGATCAGGTCCATCTTGCGGCGGACCAGCTCGTAGAGGCCGAGATTCTCGAAATGGCCGCCGTCGGAGAGCTGCAGGAATCCGCCATGCTCGTCCATCCGGTAGCCGAGCAGCCCGGAGAGGCCGGGCCTGAGGTAGTTCGCGGTCTGCTGCACCTGCCCGGGCTTGCCGGGGTTGGGCGCCCAGTAGCCGAGCTGCGCGCCGAACAAGGTCACCAGGAAGGAGATCAGCGGCGTCCTGAGCATGCCCTTGCCGTCCGGTCCGGAATGGGCGTTGAGCGCAGCACCAGAGATCGCCATCGCCGTCGGCAGCACCATCTGGTCGTCCATATACTGCTCGGTTTGCTGCCAATGCGTGGCGTCACTGCCGCAGAAGCGGGGTGACAGCACGAAGCTGTCGGCGCCGCGGCCGCTGTATTTGGGCTTCTCCGAATCCGGGATGATCAGCGCGGTATTGATCAGGTGATAGGGCCCGACGATCCGGATCGCCGGATCGTCCTTCTGCTTCTTGCCGCTGTTGACGCCGCCGGCGAGCACGGAAAGCTGCAGCGCGTCGGCGATCTTCGCCGGATGCCAGATTCCCTTCTCGACGCTCTTGGGGTCGGGGCACAGGGCTTCCATCAGCCGGTCGCGGTACATCCGGTGCTGCGAGACCAGGTTGAGGTTGGTCACGATCGCAAATGACAGGGTCAGGATCACCAGCACGGCAAACCCGAGCCAGTTGTCGCCGAACGGATCGCCCAGATACTGCGCCACGCCATAGGCCAGGAACAGGATGCCGTAGATCGCGAGCACCGTGTAGAGATAGGGCCAGACGCTCTTCCAGATCGCCGATTCCTTCAGCTTGCCGATGATCGCCGCATGTTTTTCGCGCCAGGTGCCGAGATAGGCGATCGTAACCGAGATCGCGCCATAGAGGTCGCCGCCGCCATGCCGCTCAGCCCAGCCATAGGCGAAGGGCAGCGATCCCAGCGCGACGCAGGCAATCTGCACCTGCAGCAGCCAGCCGAGCGTCACCGTGAGCGGAATGCTGATGCGGTGGTAGAAGCGCCGGACCGGCTCGCCGGTCTCGCCGTCATGGCCCTTGATATATCTGTCAAAGAAGCTGAACACCGAATAGGCGATGGTGGCGAGGCCCGAGCCGAGCAAAGCAAGCAGCCCGACCACCACGAACAGGTTGACCCGGCCGAGCTCCGGCAGCCGGATGACGAGGCCGGTCCCGAAGGCCAGCGCCATGACGATGACCATCAGCGCGAAATAGATGCCGAGGGAGAACAGCACCGCGCGCAGGGCGTTGGCCACCAGCGCAAAGATGCCCAGCCGCGGCGTCGGCGTCAGGTAATGGGCATGCTGCCGGATGAAGCTGACGATCTGCACCGCGAGATTGCTGGAGACGTCCGGGTGCCGGACGTTCCAGATCGGCGTCATGGTGCGGTCGCCGCGGGCGCCGCTCTGGCCCCGGGCGCCGAACGGAAACCAGAAGTCTTGGTTCTTCGGGTTGCGCCGCCCGTGCTCGACCAGGAAGTAGCTGAGCGAGGAGCCGATATAGCCGCCGCCCGACACGGTCGAGAGATAGTCGAAATTCTTCATGACGCCCCGGGCGTGCAACCCCTGCATCACGCCCATCGCAAATGAGGCGGAGCGGATCCCGCCGCCGGACAGCGCCAGACCGAGCCAGGGCCCGTCGGTCTCCTTCTCGCGCAGGGCTTCGACGGCCCTTCGCTCCTTCTCCAGCATCTCCGCCGTGTCGATGGCTGCTTCTGTCGCCATGGCCCGCTCCCCCGAGAGACAACCGGCAGTGGCGATATCATAAGCCGATCATGCCGCCCTTGCCATGGTCCGCTTCGCCCGCCTAGGTTGGCGCCGATTCCGCGTGACCGCCGAGGACCCAATGCCGCCAGCCCCGCTCTCCGCACCGACGCTCGCCGACCTGCAGGCCGTTTATGCCCGCGACGGTGTCGTCGTCGTCCGCGGCGCCTTCACGGATTGGGTGGAGACCTTGCGCGCCGGCTTCGAGCGCAATCTCGCCGCACCCGGCCCCTTCGCGATCGAGAATGTCGGCGGCGGCGAGCGCGGCCGGTTTTTCGAGGATTACTGCAACTGGCAGCGCATCCCGGAATTCAAGGATTTCATCCTGAACTCACCCGCGGCGGAAATCGCCGGGCGCGTCATGGGCGCGAAATCGGTGCAGATCTTCCACGAGCATATCCTGGTGAAGGAGCCGGGCACCGCCAAGCCGACGCCCTGGCACCAGGACATGCCCTATTACTGCGTCACCGGCCGCCAGACCGCGAGCTACTGGATCCCGCTCGACCCGGTCACCGAGGCCAACACCTTGCGCGCGGTCCGGACGTCGCATCTCTGGCCGAAGCTGGTGCGCCCCAAGCGCTGGGCCACCAACGAGAGCTTCTACCAGTCCGACGACGATTTCATGGACATGCCGGCGATCGGCGACAACGACCCACGCATCTTCTTTTCGGCGCTGGAGCCCGGCGATGCGATCGTCTTCGATTTCCACTGCGTGCACGGCGCGCCGGGGAACGTGGGTTTGAGCCGCCGCCGCGCCTTCTCCGCCCGCTATGTCGGCGACGATGTCACTTTCCTGGAGCGCCCCGGCCGCACCTCGCCGCCTTTCCCCGGAATCGACCAGCGGAGCGGAGAGCGCCTCAGGGAGGACTGGTTCCCGGTGGTGTGGCGGGCCTGAAGGGCCGCCGCGCTATTGACCGACCACCGCGAGCTTCGGCGTGCTGCGTAAAATCCGCTCGGCGGGGAGGCGAATGGTGACCGTGGTGCCCCGACCTTCGCGACTCTGCACCTCGATCGTGCCGTCATGGGCCTGGACCAGGCGTTGCGTGATGGCGAGGCCGAGGCCGATCCCTTCCCGGGTCTGCCGGCGATAGGCCTCGTTCTGCCAGAACGGCTCGAAGATTCTCGGCAGATCCTCTTCCTTGATGCCGAGGCCGCGGTCGATCACCGAAAGCGCGATTCCGCCCGCCTCGAGCGCGCCGCTGATCGTCACCTCCGCGCCGTGCGGCGAGAATTTGACGGCGTTGGTCAGCAGGTTGATCAGCGCCTGGCGCATCGCCTTGGGGTCGACCATCACCTTCGGCAGGCCATCGAGGCCTTCCTGGCGGATCTCGATCCGCTTGTCGCGGGCGCGCAGGGTGAGGAACTTCACGACGTCGCCGGTGATGTCGGCGAGCGAAATCGGCTCCTCTTTCAGCTGCATCTGGCCGAGCTCGATCCGGGACATGTCGAGCAGGTCCTCGATGATCGAGAGCAGGTAGCGTCCGCTGGCCCGGATGTCGCTGGCATATTCGAAGTAGCGCGGCGAGTTCTCGCCGAGGGCGCGGCCGGCGATCATCTCGGAGAAGCCGATCACCGCGTTCAGTGGCGTGCGCAGCTCGTGGCTCATGTTGGCGAGGAACACGGTCTTCGCCGCATTGGCGAACTGCGCTTCCTGCGAGGTGCGCCGGAGATCGTCGGCGACCTGCTGCAGGGCAGTGGAGCGCTCCGCCAGGCGGTGGTTGGCGTCGGCGAGTTCGGCCGTCGCCATGCCGACCTCATCGGCGATGCGCTGGTACTCGGTATCCGCGCGCTGCAGGCGCAGATAGAGCAGGATGGTGAGCGCCAGGCCGATCGCGAAGATCAGGGCAGGCAGCCAGAGCCCGGACTGGATCGGCTGGGCCTGGCCGTCGACTTCCAGCAGCCATTCGCGGTCGGCGACCTTGAGCTTGGTCGGCGCGACGGTCTCGTAGGCGGTGCCGCTGGCGAAGACCAGGGTGTTGCCGTCGTAGATACGCACCGACAGCGTGGTGTCGACAAAGGCATCGCTGAGGAACTGGTTGAAGAAGCCTTCGAGCGAGATGGTGGCGACCAGGAAGCCGTCCAGCGGGGCCTGGTTCTGCGAAGGCAGGCCCTTGTAGACCGGCACGAAAGCCCGGATCGACATGCTGCGGTGGCCGGCGATGGTCATCGGCCGCGGTGCCGTGACCATCATCTGGCCCAGCGCGGCCGCGCGCGTCATCAGGGCGTGGTCGTCGGCATCGGCGGCGATGTCCTCGCCCAACGTCTCGCCGCCCGCCATCGGCTCGACATAGGTCAGCGGGAAACGATCGTCCGCTCCGGCCGCGCTCACGCGCGGCGCCCAGCCGATCTTGACCCACCAGCTCTTCTTCCGGATGTCGGGATCGAGCGCCGCGAAGCGTCGGAACTCATCGGCGCTGACGAAGTCCGAGGAATCATAGAGGCCGCGGAAGAATTGCGCGAACTCGAGCTCGCGCGCGATGTGGCTCTGCAATCCCGCCGCCAGCGACTGCCTTGCGACCTCGCGCTGCGCCGCCGATTCCTCGCCGAGCATGTCGTGGACCACGCCCGCGACCGCCAAAGAGATCAGCAGGCCGATCACGATGATCGCCGGCCGCCAGAAGCGGTGCTGCGCAACGCGCTGCGCCGCCCGCGCCCTGGCGCGGCCGGTCGGATTGGCCTCGCTGGTTGGCCTGAGGGACGGTGCGACTCCCATTCGGCAAGACTGCCCCTAAATTCCTAACGGAAGTTTACTTCGGTGTGAAAATCCCATGCTTTTCCGGCCGCCGGTCTTGCGGGACGAGACCGGGCGCCATCCATCCCTCAGGAAAAGCAGCCTCGGCGGCTGTGAAAAGGCTGCGCCTTGACTGCGATCAAGCGCCGGGCAGATGGCTCCGGTCAGGCGAGATCGACGATCACCGGCACATGGTCGCTGGGCTGGGTCCAGCCGCGGGCTTCGCGCAGGATCTTCGCCGCCTTCAGCCGCTTCTTCATCGCCGGCGAAACCCAGATGTGATCGAGCCTGCGGCCCTTGTCGGCTTTCTGCCAGTCGGGCGCCCGATAGCTCCACCAGGAATAAAGCTTCTCGGTCTCCGGCGTGAAGTGTCTGACACCATCCACCCAGTCGCCGGCGGCCTGCACCGCGGCCAGCTTCTCGACCTCGATCGGCGTGTGGCTGACGATCTTCAAGAGCTGCTTGTGCGACCAGACGTCGTGCTCGAGCGGCGCGATGTTGAGGTCGCCGACCATGATCGCGTTCTTCGACCGCTTCTCGGTCTTGAACCAGTCGCACATCTCGCCGAGGAACTGGAGCTTGTGCGCGAACTTCACGTTGAGCTTGGGATCGGGAATGTCGCCGCCGGCCGGGACATAGAAATTGTGCAGCTCGACATCGCCCGGCAGCAGCACCACGCCGTGGCGCGAATCTTTCTTCAGGCACCAGTTCCGCGGCGCGCGCGTCTGCATGGG
>JAYSFH010000003.1:15684-22764 GCA_041913405.1 Dongia sp.
TGCCGTGATGCAGGACATGGTCGAAGCCGAGTCCCTTCACGTCATCCATCGGAAACAGCGGATCGTCGACCTTGATCTCCTGCAGGCAGACGACGTCGGGCTGCTCCTGCTGCATCAAGCGACGCACCAGGTCCATCCGCATGCGGAGCGAATTGATGTTCCAACTGACGATGCGCATGGATTTTTTATTCGCGTGAGGTGGCGTGTGATTCAGAAGGCAATTGCTTGCCACAAAAGCGAACGCCCGGCCAGCGCGCGTCGCGCGCCTCGTTTAGGCATTGGCTGGTCGTTCGCTCCAAAAGCGAACGCCCGGCCAGGGGAGGACCGGGCGTTCTATACTCCGTTGTCGGAGTCCGGTTGCGGTGGGGGAGACCGCTTCCGGTAAACCGTCGGCATTGCGCCGGCGGTCACTGCTAGTGTTCTGATAGATGTGGTTGATACACCCGATATCAACCCTCCACAGCCTAGTTGTTTGCATGTCAGAGGGAGTCAAACCGCATAACTGCAAGGGCCTGATTCCCCAGCATTTCCGCGGCTCACAGAAACTTGACGCGGATTTCTCTGCGCGCCGATTTGGCTAGGCTGCGGCAGGCTGTCGCGCACGCCGGGCCCGCGCGCGTTCCCGCGCCGCGGCACCGAAGGCCTGGAACAGCTTCAGTGAATCCGGATTTTCCGTGGCGCGGAATTCCGGATGCCACTGGGCGCCGAGCGCGAATCCGGCATCCTTGACGCGCACCGCCTCGACCACGCCGTCCGGCGCACGGCCCTCGACCACCAGCCGGTCGGAGACGCGGTCGATCCCCTGCCAGTGCAGGCTGTTGACGATGGTGGAGGTCTTGCCGATCAGCTTGGCGAAGACGCCGTCAGCGACGAACTCGATCGGGTGCGCTGGCCCATACATCTCGTCGAAGGGGACATCGATCCGACCGCGATGATCGCTGTATCCAGGTTGCTCGTGAATGCGCGTGTGCAGGGTCCCGCCGAGCGCCACGTTCAGCTCCTGGAAGCCGCGGCAGATGCAGAGCACCGGCACTTTCTGCGCAAGGGCTTCGCGGATCAGCGGCAGGGTGATGGCATCGCGGCCGGGATCCTGCGGGCTGTCCGGACGGTCTGGCGCGCCGGCATAGTGGTGTACAGCCACGTTTGACGGGCTGCCGGTGAAGAGCACGCCGTCGAGATGCGCGAGCAGGGCGGCGGGCGGGATCGCCTCGCCGAGGGCCGGAAAGGACAGCGGGTAGGCGCCGGCGGCTTCGATCAGCGCCGTCAGGTATTTCTCACCGACGGTGTGGAAGTTGTGGTTGTCCAGGTGCTTGACGCACATGGGCACGCCGATGATCGGGGCGTCGGCCGGTAGCTTGGTCTGCCCGGGTTGAGATTGCATGGGGGTGATCCACTCGCTGCCTTTGCGGGCGGAATCTAGCGAGGGCGGCCGGCGCTCACAACACGCACGGGCATGACAACAGGCTTGCGCCCCGCGCAAGCGGGGCGGCCGGGTCTGGATTTAACGCTTGGAAAAGAGAGGCTTACGCCGCCTTAGCGGCCCCCTCTTACGCCGCCCTAGCGGCCTGGGCCTTCTCGATCCGGCGCTTCAGACGCTTGGCGTCGGCCGGCAGCTTCAGATCCGAGGTGCCGAGCAGGTAGGCGTCGAGGCCGCCGTTGTGCTCGATGGTGCGGATCGCGTTGACCGTCAGGCGCAGGCGCACCTGCTGGCCCAGCGCGTCCGAGAGCAGCCGGGTCACCTGCAGGTTGGGCATGAAGCGGCGCTTGGTCTTGTTGTTGGCGTGGCTGACATTGTTGCCAACCTGGACGCCTTTGCCGGTGATGCCACAGCGACGAGCCATAATCTTAGTCCTTTTGGATCAATATCTTGGGTGTCAGGGTCGGCGTTAGAGAGACGGCCCGACACGCGGTCGGCCGGGTTTTTAGGCGGTTCCGGCGCTGCCGTCAAGGTTTAGGGGCTGAAAACCAGGGCCGGCGGGCGGCAGGGAGGGCCTTTTAAGCCTAGGCCGCCGTCCCCTGCCGCGCCGCCCCGGTCGAACCGTTGTGCTGGTCCTCGGTGGTCTTCAGCATTTCCTTGAGGAAGCCGTCGACCCGGGATTTCAGGAAATCGACGCTGTCGGCGACCTCGCCGGCCACCTTGTTGACCTGGCTGGATTCGGTGCCGGTGGTCTCCGCGGCGTTTTTGACGTCACCGACCAGGCCGGCCATTTCCTGCTGGCGCTTGGAGGCTTCCGTCACGTTCCTGGCGATCTCGTGGGTGGCGGCGTTCTGCTGGGTCACCGACGCCGCGATGCCGGTGGCGGCACTGTGGATCGCGTCCAGCTTGCCCACGATCTGCGAGATCGAGGACGCGGCCGAGCCGGAAATCTCCTGCACCGCCTGGATCTGGGCGCGGATCTCTTCGGTTGCCCGCGCGCTGCGGTTGGCCAGGCCTTTCACCTCGTTGGCGACGACCGCGAAGCCCTTGCCGGCTTCGCCGGCGCGGGCCGCCTCGATGGTGGCGTTGAGCGCCAGCAGGTTGGTGTTGTCGGCGATCTCGCGGATGATGTTGAGGATGCCGGCGACGCTGTCCGCCGTGCGGGTCAGACCGGTGACGATCTCGGCGGCGGCGGCGCCGTCCTTGGCGGCGGTCTCGGCGCTTTCGGCGGCGCCATGCACCTGGCGGCCGATCTCGCCGATCGAAGCCGAGAGTTCCTCGACCGCGGCGGAGATCGATTGCGCGTTGCCGGCGGCGACGCCGGCCAACTCGACCACGGAATTGGAACGCTCGCCGGAAGTCGCGGCGGCCTCGCCCATGACGCCGGAGGCCGCGCGCAAGGTGCTGGTGCGGGTCACCATTTCACCCAGGGCCTGCTTGATCTCGCCGTCGAACGCGCGGGCCAGTGCCTGCATGGCGTTGAAGGATTCCTCGCGGCGCGCATGCTCCGCGCGGGTCTCGGCCTCCAGCGCGACGCGCTTCTCGATGCCGATCTTGAACTGGCCGACCGCGCGCGCCATGGCGCCGAGCTCGTCCTTGCGGGTGAGCATGGGAACATCGACCGTGGTGTCGTCCTCGGCCAGGCGGCCCATGGTGCCGGTCAGGCTCCCGATCGGCTTCAACACGGTGAAGCGGATCGCAAAGAAGATCACCAGCGCCGCGAGCAGCGAAAGCCCGATTGCGATGCCGAAGGACTTATAGCGCTGCATGTAGAAGATCGCGATGCGGCGATCGAACTGGTCGTTCATGACGCTGGCGGACTGGTCGGCAAAGGCGACTGTGGCTTCGCGCGCGGCAGTCTCCAGCGCGGCGATGCTCTCGGCGGTAAGCGGCGTGGTGCCGCCCGCCAAGGTCGAGCCATTGAAGGTTTCGATCAGCTTGCCGATCGCGCCGAACATCGCCTGGCCGGGCGGATCGAGGCGCTGCTTGGAATCCTTGGGCTCGTTGCCGAACTTCTCGTTGCCGTCATAGACCGACTGCAGCGAGAACTTGGCGCCGTCCAGCGTCGCCTGCAGGCTGCCGATCAGCTGCAGGAAGCCTGCCATGTCCTTCATCTCGAGCTTCTCGGCGCCGGTCTTGCTCTGCGCATAGGCAGCGGTCCGGTGCACGGAATCCAGCAGCTCGGGTAGCTTCAGCAGCACCAGGTCCATGACGTAGTAGCTGTCGAGATCGGGATCGAGAATGAGGTTGGAGATGTTGCCGACCTGGTTGATCAGCGCCCGCATCGCCGTGGTGTCGCGCGGATCGGCATCGAGCGAGTCGATGGCGGCCTTGGCCTGGTCCGCCGTCATCATCTCGGCGCCGAAATCCGCTTCGGCCTTGGCGATCGCGGCTTTCAGCGCGGCGGGATCGACCTCCTTGCCGGGATCGACCATCGCGGCGTGGATCGGGCGGAGCGCGGTCAGGTAATCGTTGCCGACGGTTTCCTTCTCACCGAATGCGATCGCGACCTGCTGCGACTGGTAGAGCAGGTAGAGCAGCACTGCGATTGGAACAATGAACAGCGAGATCGCCAGCGCCAGCTTGCCCGCCACACCGAGGCCAGTCTTCATAGTCCCCTCTCCGCATAGACACGCTTGCACTTTGCGTGCAGAAGTGAGGGATGATTGCGGAAGAAGGTTATGACCTTCTTAAAATTCGGGCTGTATACCGCTCAAAAATCTATTCTTTTGGGATAACGGTCCCAGAACCAATTGGTTCTTTCCCATCTAGATCAGCCGCCGTGGACTTCAGGACCCTCCGGGACGCCGATCGAAATCAGCCTGTCCTGAGCAGAGCGCTGATGACCTGACGCGCTGCCGTCGCCGGGGCGAGCAGGCCGCGCGCGACCTTCTCCTCGACCGCGTGCAGCATCTCGGCATGCTCCGGATCGCCGGTCAGCCGCTCGATGATCGAAAGCCCCAGCTCGCGGTTGAACCAGAGCGCCGCCTGGTCACGGCGCCGGGCCATACGCTCGCCGGTCGCGTCGAGTGCTGCGCGAAACTCCTCCGCCTTCGCCGCGATCTCGGCGATGCCGACGCCGTTGAGCGCGGAGCTGCGCAGCACTTCCGGACGCCAGCCGCGATGCCGCGGCTGCATCAGCCGCAGCGCATGGGCATAGTCGGATGCGGTGCGCATCGCCGCGGTCTCGAGCGCGCCGTCGGATTTGTTGACGATGACGAGATCGGCCAGCTCCATGATCCCGCGCTTGATGCCTTGCAGGTCGTCCCCCGCCGCCGGCAGCAGCAATAGCAGGAACATGTCGGTCATTTCCGAGACTGCGGTCTCGGACTGGCCGACGCCGACGGTCTCGATCAGGATCGGGTCGAAGCCGGCCGCCTCGCAGACCAGCAGCGCCTCGCGGCTCCGCCGCGCGATGCCGCCGAAGCCCAAGCCATCGCTCCTGAAGCCCGAGGGCGACGGCCGGATGAAAGCCTCCTTATGCTTGGCGAGTTCGGCCATCCGCGTCTTGTCGCCGAGGATCGAGCCGCCGGACAGCCGCGAGGACGGGTCGACCGCCAGCACCGCCGGCCGCTTGCCTTCCTTGATCAGATGCAGGCCGAAAGCCTCGATGAAGGTGGACTTGCCGACGCCCGGCGCGCCGGAAATGCCGATCCGCAGGGCCTTGCCGGTCTTCGGCAGCAGGGCGTCGAGCAAGGCCTCGGCCTCCGAGCGGTGATCGGCACGGGTGGATTCGACCAGCGTGATGGCGCGCGCGAGCGCCCGGCGGTCGCCGGCAACAACGCGCTCTGAAAGCAGGTTCACTTCAGTCACGACGGTTCCATCCCCTCCCCAAGGGGGACCATCCTACTTCGCCGGTACTGGCGCCGCCATTGGCGGCGAGGCGTCGATATCCGCCGCGTCTGGCCGGTCGATCGCCTCCTGCTGGCGGCGCCACATCGCGGCGTAGCGTCCGTTCATTTCCAGCAGCGTCTCATGCCGGCCGCGTTCGGCGATGCGGCCTTCCTCGAGCACGATGATCTCGTCGGCGTGGATCACGGTCGAGAGTCGGTGGGCGATGATGAGCGTGGTGCGCCGCCGCGAGATCTCCATCAGGTTCGCCTGGATCTCGCGCTCGGTCCTTGAATCCAGGGCCGAGGTCGCCTCGTCGAACAGCAGGATCGGCGGCGCTTTCAGGATGGTGCGGGCGATCGCCACCCGCTGCTTCTCGCCGCCGGAGAGCTTCAGCCCGCGCTCGCCGACCTTGGTCTGGTAGCCGTCGGGGAGTGCCGCGACGAAGTCGTGGATATGCGCCAGATGCGCGGCGTTCTCGATCTCCGGCCGCGTGGCGCCGGGGCGGCCGTAGCCGACATTGTATTCGACCGTGTCGTTGAAGAGGACCGTGTCCTGCGGGACGATGCCGATGGCGGCGCGCAGGCTGGTTTGCGTAACGCCGCGGATGTCCTGGCCGTCGATCAGGATCCGCCCGGCATTGACGTCGTAGAAGCGGAACAGCAGCCGCGAGATCGTGGACTTGCCGGCGCCCGAGGGGCCGACGATCGCCATGGTCTGCCCGGCGCCGACGGTGAAGCTGATGCCCTTCAGGATGGGCCGCCGCGCGTCGTAGCCGAAGGCGACATCCTCGAACCGGACCTCGCCGGCCGGAATGCTGAGCGGCTTCGCATCGGGCGCGTCCTTGATCGCGGCGCCGATGGCGAGCAGCGAGAACATCGCTTCCATGTCGATCAGCGACTGCCGGATCTCGCGATAGACCATGCCGAGGAAATTGAGCGGCATATAGAGCTGCAGCAGATAGGCATTGACCAGCACCACGTCGCCGACGGTGAGGTGGCGTCCGTTCTCGCCATAGACCACGCCCGCGGCGGCCATGCCCATCATCAGGGTCGAGCCGATGGCGATGATCACCACCTGACCGATGTTGAGGGCGGCCAGCGATACCCGCGAACGCACCGCAGCGGTCTCGTAGATCTTCAGCGCCTCGTCGTAGCGCCGCGCCTCATGCTCCTCGTTGTTGAAGTACTTCACGGTCTCGAAGTTCAGGAGGCTGTCGACCGCCTTGGTGTTGGCCGACTGGTCGCTCTCGTTCATGGTGCGGCGCAGCTTGATGCGCCATTCGGTCACCCAGAGCGTATAGAAGATGTAGACGCCGATGGTGACCACGGTGATCGCCGCGAAGCGCCAGTCATAGAGTGTCCAGAGGATGACCGCGACCAGCCCGATCTCGACCAGGGTCGGGATCACGTTGAAGAGCAGGAAGGAGAGCAGGAACTCGATGCCCTTGGCGCCGCGTTCGATCGCGCGGTTGAGGCCCCCGGTCTGGCGCTCGAGATGAAAGCTCAGTGAGAGCGCATGGAGATGGCGGAAGGTCTTGAGCGCCAGGGAGCGGATCGCGCGCTGCGCCACCTTGGCGAAGATGCCGTCGCGCAATTCCGCGAAGGCTTGCGCCATGATCCGCGCCAGACCGTAGGCGGCGAGCAAGCCGAGCGGCAGGGCGACCAGGGCGCCCGGCGTGCCGAGCTGATCGACCAGATGCTTGAAGATGATCGGCACATAGACATTGGCGATCTTGGCGACGACCAGGGAGACCGAGGCAAGGACCACCCGGGTCTTCAGCTCGGCCTCGCCCTTGGGCCAGAGATAGGGCAGGAGGCTCTTCAAGGAGC
>JAYSFH010000003.1:22774-29346 GCA_041913405.1 Dongia sp.
GGGGATGATGCCTGGGTCATAAACCTCTACTCGGTCGTCATCCCCGGGCTTGGCCCGGGGACCCTTGAGTTGAAACGCTCTGTGGCAAAGTCAGGGGTGCCCGGCCTTCGCCGAGCATGACGATCGAATTTGGGGTACCGGCGCGATCTTTACAATAGACTCAGTGCTCCACCGCACGTCCCAGCGATTTGGCCAGGACCAGGTAGAGCTTACCGACATCAGCGGTGATGAAGGCGGCCGAAAGGACGGATTCGTTGTCCGCCTGCTGCGACTGGCCGAGCAGGGTCTCGAACTTCGCCACATAGCGGTCCACCAGGTCGCGGAAGCGCTCGTCGCGCTGGTAGCGCTGCTCCAGCGCCGGGACGACGTAGCTGTCCTTCGACTTGAACAGGCGCCGGGCGAAGATCGAGCGGTCGCCCTCGCGATACCTCTTCCAGATCTCGTCCGGGATCTCGCTGTCCAAGAGCTCGTGGATGTCCAGCGCAATGCCGTTCAATTCGCTCATCATATGCGTCGCCGCCTTGAGGAAGGCGTCGCGGCTGATCACCGCCTGGGTCTTCTGCAGCTGGCCGATCCGCTCCACCGCATTGGCCGAGGCGGTGCTGAGCTCGGCGCTCTGCACCCGGAATTTCTCGGTGAGTTCCGTGGCCTTCACGTTGGCGGTCTCGATCAGCTTGGTCAGCTTCTCGGCCTGCTGCTCGAAGCCCTGGCCGATGCCGCCGGCCCGGGCCACCGCGCGGATCGACGCGTCGGTCATGTCGCGCACCTTGCGATCGACATCGGCGGTGATCAGGCTCATCTGCCGATTGAGCTCCTGGGTCGCGTTCTGGATCGAGGCCAGCTGCACTTCCATGATCTTGCCCATCTCGGTGGTGTCCTCGCGGGCGGCCGAGGTGCTGGCCCGCGCGGTGGCGGCGACGCTGGCAACCTCCTGGGCATGGGACTGGAGCTGGTTGCGGACGGTCTGCGCCAGCGACGCGACCTGGGTCGAGATATCGGTCAGCTCCCGCAGCTGTTCGTCGACCGCGAGCTTCACGCCGGAGATTTGCAAGGCGGTGCGGCGCGAGACCTCGGCCAGCGCTTCGCCGCCCTCGCGGAAGGACTTGATCACCGATTCCGCCTGCGCGGCGCTCTCGGTCGTGGTGCGGCGCAGGAGCTCGGCGATGCTGGAGAGGCCCTGGCCCAGGCCGACGATCTCCTGCTCGCCATGCTTGCCGGCCTTGTCCACCAGCGCCACGCGCGCCTCCAGCGCGGTGGTCAGCTGTTTCTGGTTCTCGGCCGCGGTGTTCACCATGCTGTGCAGGGTCTCGGCATGCTGCTGCATCGACTTGCCGGTGGCGTTGAGGCTGGCGGTCGCGACATCGGCGGCTTCGCCCAGGCGCTGGGCATGGACATGGTAGAGCTCGGCCAGTTGCGCCGAGCGTTCGCCGGTCTCGCGGCCGGCGGCCCGCAGCAACTCGGCCTGGCGCTCGACATTCTGCCGCAAGGCCTCGGCGCCGTTCAGCGCCCGCTGCGCCACCGCGTCCAGCTCGGTCACATGGCGGCGCATGTCGTCCTGCAGCTGCGCGGCCGCGCTCGAGGCGTTGCCGGTGACCTGTGCCAGGCCCTCGACCTCGCCGCGCAGCACCGCGCCGATGGCGCGGGCCTCGTCGGTCACTTTATGCGCGGTCTCGGTCATCTCGCCGATCTGCGTGGCGAGCTCGGCCTTCACCAGCTGGGTGGCGTTGTTGGTCTGCTCCAGCGCATCGGCGAGATCGCGGTTCTGCCGCTGCAGGGTCTCGTGCAGGAGCGTGGCGCTCTGCGCCGCGGCCTCGCTCGCCTGGCGGATGCCGTCGGCCTGGGCATGCATCAGCGCCGGCACCCGCTGCGTGAGATCGCCGAGATGCGCGATCAGCGCCTTGGTCGCCTCCTCGCTGCGCTCGACCAGGGTGTCGCCGGCGGTCGTGGCGCGGCGCTGCGCTTCCTCGCCGGCGCTGACCGCCTGCTGCGCCTGGTCGGCCAGGGCTGAGCGCATCGCCTCGACCCGGTCGGCGGCGTCCTGGGTGGCGCTGGCGAGATCGGTGGTCTGGTTGCGGTGCGCGACCGACATCCGCTCGCCATGCTCCAGCATCGCGCTCAGCGTGGCCTGGATCGCGCTGGTTTCGCCGCGGATCCGCTCCAGGAAGTTCTGCGCCGCGTTGACAGCAGGGCGGCATGTTCGCGCGCCTGGTCGCCGAAGCGCTGGGCGCTGTCGGAAACGGTGGCGATCAGCTTCTCGGCCTGGGCCTGGGCGGCGGCGCCGATCTCCTGGGTCCGCGTGCCGACCGCCTCGGTCGTGGTGGTGATGTCGCTGGAGAGCTGGC
Organism: Dongia sp.; assembly: GCA_041913405.1. GTDB lineage: Bacteria > Pseudomonadota > Alphaproteobacteria > Dongiales > Dongiaceae > Dongia. Next base: position 25,117 of record JAYSFH010000003.1, read on the forward strand.
GCAGCAGGTCGGCCTGGCGGTTGATCGCCGACTGGAAGAGGTCGCCGGCATTGCCGGCCGCCGCTGTGAGGCGCTCGCTCTCGGCCTTGATCGTCTGCTCGGTGGTGTCGGAGCGCTCGCCGACCATCTGCGCCAAGGTCTCCAGATTGCTGATCTGCGCGTCGATCCGCTGCTTCAACAATTCGGCGGCGGCGGCGGCACGCTCGTCCAGCTTGCCGCTCTCGGCGGCAAAGGTGGCGCGGAAGCCATCCGACAGGCCGGCGGCGGTCGCGGTCAGGCGCTCTGCTTCGCCGCGCAGCAGCTGGTCGGTTTCGTCGGCGCGGCCGCTGACATTGCGCGAGAGCTCGGACAAGGCGGCGATCTCGGCTTCGATCCGCTCTTTGAGGAGCTGCGCCGAGGCGACCGCGCGTTCGCCGAGCTTCTCGCTCTCGTCGTGGAAGATGGCGCGGAACTTGTCGCCGGCGGTGTTGGTGGCAGCCTCCATCCGCTCGGCCTCGGCCCGGATCAGCTGGTCGATCTCGTCGGTGCGGCGGCCGACTGCCGCCGCGACCTCGCCCATGGAGCGGATCTGCAGGTCGATCCGCTCGCGCAGGCGGTCGGCGGCGGAATTGGCCTGGTCGCCGAGCCGGCCGGCATGGCGGTCGATCTCGCTCCTGAGCTCGGCCACCCGCTGGGCGAAGCGTGCCAGCAAATCCTCGCTCGCCTGGCCGAGCCGCTCGGCCTGGGATGCGGCTTCCTGCTGGAAGGCGAGGCTGCGCTGGTCGGTGGTCTCCGACAGTCGCTGCAGGGTCTCCTGCTCGGCCTCCAGCCGCTTGCCGAAACGCGCGCCGACGGTGTCGGCGGCGGCGGCGAGGCGGCCGGCCAGGCCATCGACCTGCTCGGTGAGGCTGCGGGCCTGCGCCGCGGCCGCGTCGTTGATGGTCTGCAGCCGGTTCTCGTGACTGTCGATCTCGGCGCGGAACCGCTGGCCCGCTTCATGCGCGGCAGCGGCCAGGCGGTCGCCCTGCGTGTGTGCGACCTGCTCCAGGCCCTCGGTGCGCTCCTTGACCAGGCCGCTGGCATTCTCGATCTCGCGCGCAAGCTCGGCGATGCGGCGGCCGAACAGCTGCGCCGCCCGCTCGGCGCTGGCGCCGAAGGCATCGGATTCCGAGCGCATCACGGTCTTCACGTCGTTGTTGTGCGCGATCACCCGGTCGGCGACCGACTTGGTCAGCGCCTCGACCTCGACGATCATCTCGTTCATCTGGCCGCGGAAATGCTGGGCGCCGATCTCGGCCGCGTGGCTCATCCGCTCGATCTGCACCCGGCTCGCCTGCTCCAAGGCGGCGCTGTCGGCCTGGGCCCGCTCGGTCGCGTTGCCGATCTGGTCGAGGATGCGGTTCAGGCTGTCGATGAAGGTACTGGAAAGCCCGCGCATCGCCGTCACCACGCCGTCGCCCTGGTCGCGGATCGCGCGCTGCACGTCGCCGGTCTTGCGCATCATGTCGGAGACGATGGCGGTCGCATTGGCCGCGGTCATCTCCTGGTGCCGTTTCAAGGCGGCGTTGAACTTCTGCGCCGCTTCCTCGGCCGCCGCCACCATGGTGTCGCGCTGCTCGCCCATGACGTGGGCCAGGGCCTTGTGCCGTTCCTCGGCCGCCTGCAAGGCTTCGCCCAGCCGGTCGCGCTCGGCGACCGTGGCGTTGGCCAGCACCCGCACATTGTTGGTTATGGCATCGCCCAGCGAATCCACATGGCGCGCCAGGATCTGGTCGAAGTCGCGCTGCTTGGCCTCGGTCGAATGCACCACCTCGCTGATCTTGGCGAACTCGGCGGTGATCTGCTGGTGGAGATTCCCCATCGTTTCCTTGGCGCCGTCGACCAGCGAGTTCGACTGCCGCTCCAGCAACTCCCGGAGCTCGGCCTCGGCGGCGGCGATCTGGCCGCGGCTCAGGCTGATCGCGGCCAGGCGCTGCTCCAGGGTCTTCAGCAGGGTATCGGCCTGGCTGTTGGCATCGTCCAGGCGGGTCCGCGCGGCGCGCTGCAGGGCGGCCTCGTGCTCGACCGAGGCGCGCTGCGCCGCTTCGATCCGCTCGGAGAAGCGCGCGGTCAGGCTGTCGGCGACCTCGCCCATCTTGGCGCTGACTTCGTCGGCGGCGGTGCCGAACAGGCCGGATAGTCGCTCGGTCGCGTCCATCATCGACTGGGCCTGGCGGCGCTGGGAATCGGCGGCCGCGTCGATCCGCTTCACGATCCCGTCGGAAGCGTTCTCGAAATCCGCCGCCGATTGCTGAGCCTCGTTGCGCAGGCCCTCGATCTGCCGCTCGATCGCCGCCTTGACCACGCCGCCATGCTCCAGGATGCGATCGACCACCGCCTCCATCTCGGGCTGCTGGGCCGCGAAAGCCTCCGCGACATGGCGCGCGGCATCCGCTGCGGCGTTCTCGATCGCCTTGGCCTGGTTGGCAGCGACATCGACCAGCAGGTCCTTCTGCTGCGCGACCGTCTTGGCGAGATCGCCGAGGTTGAGCCGCTGCTGGCCGAGGCGGACGTCGATCGCCGCGGCCTCCGTCTCGGCCGCCTTGGCGGCGCTCTGCAGCTCGGCGGTCTGGTCCTTGAACTGGCCGCGGATCTTGTCGATCACCTCGGCGGCCTGGGCGCTGGCGCGCTCCAGCTCGGCGCTCTGCTGCTTCAGCGCCCCGGCGAGGTCGTTGACCCGCTGGGTCGCGTGGTTGTCGGAGATGGTCAGGCGCTCCAACGCGGTGTTCAGGCGATCGGTCTGGAAGGCGAGCTCGCGGCCGCGGACCCAGTAGGCGGTGAGCACCCAGGCCAGCACCGGCACCAGGATCAGCGCGAAGACGATCGAGGCCACCTGCTCGGGCGGCAGCACCGTCAGCGTGTCGAGCCCGAGCGAGGTCGAGATATACCAGCCATAAAGCAGCACCCAGACGACGCTGACGCTGCCCGCGACGATGGCTGCGATCCGGTGAATCCGATCGTTGCTGTTCATGAGCCTAGACCCGGTGCCTCCCAAACTCGCCCCCGAAACGCCTGGGGCAATCTTTATTGGCGCTGTGCGTCACGAAAGTCGACGCTGCAAAGACGCGCGTAGAATGCTAACGCGAATCCGTCCGATCCGGGTCCCTATTCCGCAGCCCTTCCTCGGCAGCCCCTTATTCGGCAGCTTGCGCGCGGCGGTGGATGAGGCGGAGGATTTCGGCCGCCGCCTTAGGAATATTGGTGCCGGGGCCGAAGATCGCCGCGACACCGGCCTTGGCCAGCATGTCGTAATCCTGCGCCGGAATCACGCCGCCCGCCACCACCAGGATGTCCTCGGCCTGGGCGGTCTTCAAGGCTGCGATCAGCTGCGGCACCAGGGTCTTGTGGCCGGCGGCTTGGGAGGAAACGCCGATCACATGGACGTCGTTCTCGATCGCCTGGCGCGCGGCCTCTTCCGGGGTCTGGAACAAGGGACCCACATCGACGTCGAAGCCGATGTCGGCGAAGGCGGTGGCGATGATCTTGGCGCCGCGGTCATGGCCGTCCTGGCCGAGCTTGACCACCAGCAGCCGCGGCCGGCGGCCCTCGTCCCGGGCGAAATCCTGGATCTTCCGCTGGATCATCTGGAAATCGGGATCCTCGCGATAGGCCGCGCCATAGACCCCGGCGATCGAGCGGACCTCCGCCTTGTGCCGGCTGTAGACCTGCTCCAGCGCGCTGGAGACCTCGCCCAGGGTCGCCCGCGCCCGCATCGCCGCGACCGAAAGCTCCAGCAGGTTGCCGCTCCCTTCCGCGGCCGCGGTGGAGAGCGCGGTCAATGCGGCGGTGACCGCGCCGGCATCGCGCTTGGCCTTCACGGTGTTCAATCGCGCGATTTGGCTCTCGCGCACCTTGCTGTTGTCCACATCCAGGATGTCGATCTGGTGGCGGTCGTCGGTCTGGTATTTGTTGACGCCGACGATCACGTCCTCGCCGCGATCGACCCGGGCCTGGCGCCGCGCCGCGGCCTCTTCGATCCGGAGCTTCGGCATGCCGCTCTCGACCGCCTTGGTCATGCCGCCCAGCTTCTCGACCTCGGCGATCAGCTCTTCCGCCGCCGAGACCAGGCTCGCGGTCAGGTGCTCGACGTAGTAACTCCCACCGAGCGGATCGATCACATGCGGGATGCCGCTCTCTTCCTGAATGACCAGCTGCGTCGCCCGGGCGATCGCGGCACTCGCCGGGGTGGGGAGCGCCATCGCCTCGTCGAAG
>JAYSFH010000004.1:0-9442 GCA_041913405.1 Dongia sp.
GAGGCGAGATCGAGCGCGATCAGTTCGACCCCGCCGCCGTTCCGGGCGGCGACCCAGGCCTGCTCCATCGCGGCTTCCGCCTTCCGGAGATCGCGCGCCGCGCCGATCACATGGGCGCCGCGCGCGGCCAAAGCCCGGGCCGTCTCGACCCCGAGGCCGGCGGAGACGCCGGTGACCAGGACGCGCTTGCCGCTGAGGTCGATGCCGGCCAGCACGTCATCGGTGGTGGAGGTTGCGCCGAACGGCGCTAAACCATTGGAATCAGCCATATTCACTCTCCTTGGATCGGGACGCAGAAAACCGCAGCCGGTCTTGGCTTGAAGGCCGGCCCGAAGCGCATTAAATGATAGCTTGCCTCCGTTTATATACGGAGGCATCCTCCGTTTAGCGAGAGGGAATTTTTGCGTGGCCCGATCGCCCGCCAAAGAATCGCGTTCCGACACGGTGCCCGCCGCCCGCAAGCCGCGCGCGGATGCCGCGCGAAACCGCGCCTTGCTGCTGGAAGCGGGCAAGGCCTGCTTCGCCGAGAGCGGCGCCGCGACCACGCTGGAGCAGGTTGCACGCAAGGCCGGGGTCGGCATCGGCACGCTCTATCGTCATTTCCCGACCCGAGACGTGCTGGTCGAGCAAGTCTATCGCGACGCGCTGGACCGGCTCGCCGCCGATGCCGCGCGGCTGGCGCAGGAGCAGCCGCCGCTGGAGGCGCTGCGGCAGTGGTTGTTTCTTTTCATCGGCTACATCGCGACCAAGAAGCTGATGCACGATCTCATCGCCACCCTGGGCGGCGGCGCGGCCGCCTTGCAGGCGCAAACCAAGCCGCGGCTCGAAGGCGCGATCACCGCGCTGGTCGATCGCGCGAAAGCCAGCGGCGAGATCAAGCCCGAGGTCCAGCCGTTCGATCTGCTGTTCGCGCTCGGCGGCCTCGCTTACATGGGTGCCGGATCGGACTGGGTGCCGCGCGCGCAAAAGATGGTCGACATTCTGATCGCCGGCATCAGGCCCGGCTGATCGGACCCGTCGGGCGATCAGCTCCGCTTGCGTTCGCCCTGGACGTTTTCAACCTGGAGGATTGTGCGTTAAGCTTCCCTGGATCGGGGGAGATTGATCATGAAGCGCATCGCCGCGTTGTCGCTCTGCCTTGCTTTGATCGGGATGGCCAAGGGATCGGCAGCCTTAAACTTCTGCGTGGAGCCCAGGGAGCCGAGTTGCATCAGCTTCAAGATGGGCGATTGGGACGACAGCGACTTCCGATTGTGCAAGATGGAGGTCGAGGGCTATCTCCGGGACCTTTCCACCTGGCAGGATTGCGTGGCGGACGACGCCAACGCCAGGGCCAGGAAGGCGGTGGACAAATTCAACTGCTATGCCCGCGGCCAGAGCGTCTGCTTCTGAGGCCGCGGCTGGTCATCGGATCACCCCCTCGGGATTCTCCTGCATCATCCTGCCGTAGTCTTCCGCCGCCTGCTCGGTCTCCAGGAGCAGCGAGGCCATCTTCGGGCGCTTGCTGACGAGGGTGTAGAGGTTTCCGATCGCCGGCAATCGGGCGCCCGCCTCCGGGCGCCCGAGATAGGCCACCCAGAAGCACAAGGAGGCATCGGCCAGCGAGAATCGTTCGCCCAACAGATAGGGCCCACTCTTCTTCAGCTGTTCATTCACCACGGCGAGACGGCCCAGCACCAATGCCCGCGACATTTCCTGGATCTGCGCATTGTCCTCGGCCCTCAGTGAATAGCGTTGCGGAAAATGGAAGCGCTTCATCTCAGCCTGAATCTCGCTGGCAAGAAAGAACATCGTCGATAGAAACCGACCGCGCAGCGGATCGTCCGGCGACGGCGCGAGGTCGGTCAGTCCATGCCGATCGGCGAGGATGACCATCAGCGCCGCCGTCTCGGTCAGCGCTTCGCCTTCCGGCGTGATCAGCGCCGGCACCAGGCCGGCCGGGTTGATCGCGAGGTAGTCCGGCGCCTTGTGCTCGCCCTTGATGATGTCGACCTTGCGGAACGCGTAGTGGAGTCCGCCTTCGTCCAGCACCCACTCGACCAGGCCCGACCGGGTGAAGTCGCCCGCATAGAGAATGCACATCCTGCCCCCGCGCTGAATGCTCGACTTCCCCTGACCGCCGCTGGACCCTGCGCGCGCGTCGGCGGGCCGTCAACGCAAGGCCCACAGCGCAATCACAGGAGTTCCCCTTGCGTTCACAGGCATTCTCCCGATAAACCAAGCCCATGGCGCTTGTCTCCCCTCCGGTACGCACCGACCGGCCGGTTCTCGTCGTCGGCTTGAAAGACGCCGTCTGGCGCTATGCCGATGGGACCTTGCGCCGGCTTTCACATGGCGAGGCGATGCGGCTCGCCCGGCTGGAGATGCCGTTGCTCTGCCATCTGCCGGCGGTTTGCCGGCGGCTCAAGAGCGAGCGCTTCCCCGCCTTGGATATTCTCGAGCTCTACGCCTTCGTGCGCCCCGCGAGCTTTTGCCTGCCGACCCCGACCGGTGTCGCCCAGGCACTCGGCCTCTTGCCGTCAGGTCCTGCCCATCCCCTGCAGCCCGAGCGCCAAGCCGAGATCCTGCGCGCCTCGGCCCGTGCGCTGCTCCGCGAGCTGCAGGCCATGGACCGCAAGCGCTGGCGCGTGCGCGGCATCGCCGAGACCATGGCCCGCCACGGCTGGGCCTGGGGCGAGGCGGTGCTGAACGCGCTGCCCGTCTTCGAAGGCCGGGCAACGCCGGGCGTCGGCGTCTGGGAGGACTTGCCGGAATGGTCGGAGACTGCGCCGCAGCCGCAGGCCGACAGCATCCCCGTCACCTCGGCCGAGACGCGGGATCGCCTGCGCCATCTGCTGGGCAAGGATTCGGAGGACCGCCCGAGCCAGGCCGACTACGCCTCGGCCTTGGTGCCGGCCTTTGCGCCGCGCGACAACGAGGACGAGCCGCATGTGGTGCTGGCCGAGGCCGGCACCGGCGTCGGCAAGACCTTGGGCTACATCGCGCCCTCGGGACTTTGGGCGGAGAAGAATCGCGGCCCGGTCTGGATCAGCACCTTCACCCGCCACCTGCAGCACCAGATCGACGGTGAGCTCGACCGGCTCTACGCCAATCCATCGCTGAAAGCAGAGAAGGTCGTGATCCGCAAGGGCCGGGAGAACTATCTCTGCCTGCTCAATCTCGCCGAGCTCGCGGGCGAGCTGGGCCAGCGTCCCCTGGATGCGATCGCTTTCGGCCTGATGGCGCGCTGGACGATGGCGACGCGCGACGGCGACATGGCGGGTGGCGATCTCCCCGGCTGGCTGCCCGACATCCTCGGCCAGGCGCGGACCATGGGCCTCGCCGACCGGCGCGGCGAATGCGTCTATTCCGCCTGCCCGCATTACGGGCGCTGCTTCATCGAAAAGAGCGTGCGCCGCGCCCGCAAGGCCGAGATCGTGATCGCCAACCACGCGCTGGTGATGATCCAGGCCGCCCTCGGCCCCGAAGAGCAGAACCTCCCGACCCGCTATGTCTTCGACGAGGGCCATCATCTTTTCTCCGCGGTCGATTCCGCCTTCGCGGCGCATCTCTCGGGCCAGGAAGCGACCGATCTTCGCCGCTGGCTGATCGGCGGCGAGGGCGGGCGGCGCAGCCGTGCGCGGGGCTTGCGGCGCCGCATCGAGGACCTGGTGCTGGACGATGCCCGCGGCCTCGAGTTGCTCGACGCGATCATGTCGGCGGCGCGCGCACTCCCCGGCGACGGCTGGCACCAGCGCATCGCGGATGGGCTTCCGGGCAACCAGAGCGAAGCCTTCCTCGCCACGGTGCGCAGCCAGGTGCTGGCGCGCGCCCCCGAGGATCGCGCCGGCTACAGCTTGGAATGCGGCACTCAGCCCGTCGATCCGCGCGTCCTCGAAACCGCCGAGGCGCTCGATCTCGCTTTGAAACATCTCCAGGTGCCGATGCGCGAGCTGGCGCAGCGTCTCGCCAAGCGCCTCGACACCGATGCCGACGTGCTCGACCCGACCACAAGGCTCAGGATCGAGGCGATGGCCCGCGGCATCGCGCGGCGCGCCGAGACCGAGATCACCGCCTGGCGCGAGATGCTGGCTGCGTTGAAATCCGAGACGCCGCCCGACTTCGTGGACTGGCTCGCGCTGGAGCGCAGCGACAGCCGCGAGCTCGACGTCGGCCTGTTTCGCCATTGGCGCGACCCGATGCGGCCCTTCGCCGAGGTGGTGGCCAGGCCGGCGCATGGCATCGTCGTCACCTCGGCGACCCTGACCGACGGAAGCGGCACGGCGGAATCCTGGGGCGGCGCCGAGGCGCGCACCGGCGCGCGTCACCTCCCGAAGCCGGCCTTCCGGGTGCGCGTGCCCTCGCCCTTCGACTATCCGGCGCAGACCCGGGTGATGATCGTCAACGACCTCGCCCGCGACGATATGGAGCAGATCGCCGCCGCCTATCGCGCGCTGTTCCTCGCGGCCAAGGGCGGCGCGCTCGGTCTCTTCACCGCGATCTCGCGGCTGCGCGCCGTGCATCGCCGCATCGCGCCGGCGCTGGAGAGCGCCGGCATCGCTCTTCTGGCGCAGCATGTCGATGCGATGAACACGGCGACCTTGATCGACATCTTCCGCGGCGAGGAGGATGCCTGCCTGCTCGGCACCGATGCGGTCAGGGACGGCGTCGATGTGCCGGGCCGCGCTCTCCGGCTCATGGTGTTCGACCGCGTGCCTTGGCCGCGCCCCGATATCCTGCACAAGGCGCGCAAGGAGCATTTCGGCGGCACGGAATACGAGGATCAGCTGACGCGTCTGAAACTGAAACAGGCGTTCGGCCGTCTCATTCGCCGGGCCGACGACCGCGGCGTCTTCGTCCTGCTGGACAAGGCGATGCCCTCGAGGCTCCTGACCGCCTTTCCGGATGGCGTCGCCGTCGAGCGGGTTGGACTGAAGCAGGCGATCGAGGTCACCGCCGATTTCCTCCAACATCGGGCCGAACATCACACCTAGAGTGAAAGTGCGACATCTGTCGCACCTGGGTTAAGCGGAATTTAAACCGCGCGGTGTCATGCTGGCGCCATGAATCGCACCTGCACCGAAACCGGCTCCGGATCCATTGATCCAGGGCGTATCACCAGATGAGAGCCCGCCTGCCCCGCTTCCTGCGCCGGATCCGTGGAGAGGCGCTGGCCTATGTCGCCTATGCGGCCGCAATGGCGGTGGCCGGTTGCGGCCTCTGGGCGCTCGGTGAGCGTGAGTATCAGGCTAGGCTCGACCAGCTGAACCATCAGCTCGGCGACGTCGCAGAGAACGTGTCGACTCTGGTGAACACCTCGACCGGCCACGTCGATCTCATGCGCCGCCAGGCGGAAGCCTTGCTCGAGGAGCCGGCGCCGACGTTCGGCGCGCGCCGTGCCTTTGCCGCGCTCGCCCCATCGGAGTCTTTTTCGGGCTATGCCCTGGACCGCCTGCCGCCGAACTCGAGCCCGGACCAGCTGGTCAACCTGACCGGCTCGGGTGAGATCCCGCCGATCCAGAGCGGCGCCGGCCGCGAGATGCTGATGGGCCTGTCGCTGGGGGCGGTGCTCCAGGCGGCCCATGCCCAGATCCCCGACGCCGCCTGGATCTACTACACCTCGGCCAATCGTTTCATCGTCATGGCGCCGTGGGTGCCGTCGCGCGATTTCCATTGGCAGGAAGCGCTGCTCGGCTACGAGTTCTTCAAGGGCGGGACCCCGGAACGCAATCCGGGCCGCGCGCTGTTCTGGACCGACCTCTATGTCGATGCGGCCGGCAAGGGCCTGATGGCGACGGTGGGCCGGCCGGTCTATGACAAGTCCAATCGCTTCCGCGGGACCATCAACCTCGATCTCACCCTCGGCACTTTCGACCGCCTGCTCGCGCAGACCGATTTCGGCCGCAGCCGCGCGTTGCTGGTCAACGACCAGAATCACGTCATCGCCGACTCCGCCGGTCTCCCGCCGGAGCGGTTGGTTGGCCTGGCGGACGTTCTTCCGCCGTCGCCCGATCTCGACGCCGGCGAACTCTCGGCGCATGACCACGAAGACGCCTTTCATCGCCATGGCGGCTGGGTGGTCTACATGAACCCTGTTGCAGGGGCGCCCTGGCGCTTCCTTCTGCTGGTCGACCGCTACGGGCTGATCCTCGAAGTCTTGCGCTCGCTCTGGATCGGCTTTGCCGGCCTCGCTTTGCTGGCCCTGGCGATCGTCGCCGTCGAGCAGCGCCGCCGCGCCGGCGTCGCGCTGGCCGAGAACGTCGCGACCTTGCAGCGCATGACCCTGACCCTCGCCTCTGCGCGCGACGAGGCGCAGCAGGCCAATTCCGCGAAGTCGATGCTGCTCGCCAATGTCAGCCACGAGCTGCGCACGCCGCTGAATGCGATCATCGGCTTCTCCGATCTGATGCGGCACCAGATCTACGGGCCGCTCGGCAATCCCCGCTACGACGAATATGCCGACGACATCCAGCGCAGCGGCCAGCTGCTCCTCAGCCTGATCAACGACCTGCTCGACGTGACCAAGCTCGAGGCCGGGCGCCACGAGCTTGTCGAAAGCGACTGCGACCTCGCGGCCCTGGCCAAGGAGGCGGTCGGCCTAATGAAGATGCAGGCCGAGCGGGGCGGCGTCTCCTTGACCAGCGCGATCTCCGACGCTCTGCCGCGGGTCTTCGCCGACGAACGCGCGCTCCGCCAGGTCATCCTGAACCTGCTCTCGAATGCGGTGAAGTTCACGCCGAGCGGCGGCTCGGTCCGCATCTCGTGCGCCCTGAACGCCGATGGCGACCCGACCATCATCGTCCGGGATACCGGCCGCGGCATCCCGCATGAGGAGATGCAGAACCTGTTCCAGCCCTTCGCCCGCACCGCCGACGCGAAGCGCGCCAGCACGCCCGGGACCGGCCTCGGTCTCGCCATCGTGAAGTCGCTGGTGGAGCTGCATCAGGGCGCGATCGCGCTGGAAAGCCGCGTCGGGTTCGGCACCACGGTGACGGTGACCTTGCCGGCCGCGCGCGCCATCGCCCACGCCACCCGCGGCGCCGCCTAGGCGATCAGGTCGCCGTATTCCTTGTGCTTGCCGAGATAGCCGGCGACGAAATCGCACTTCGCCACGACCTTCAGGCCGCGCGCGCGAACCTGGTCCAGGGCACCCTGGATCAGCCGCGAGCCGACGCCCCGGCCGCCCAGGGCCGGCGGCACTTCGGTATGGGTGAAGGTGATGACCTTGCCTTCGAGTTTGTAATAGGCCACCGCCAGATGGCCCTCGACCGCGAGCTCGAACCGGCTCTCGGTCGGATTGTCGCGCACGTCCTCGCTCATGCTCACCTCCAGAACCGAGATATAGGCGACGAGGCTTGCGCCGGCAAACGCCACTCGATATATTCCATCGGATATATCGTGATTCGGAGGCTTTCATGCGGCGGTTCTTCGGCGTCATCGTTTCACTCAGTCTGCTGTTGGGCGTGTCGTTCGCGGCCCATGCCGGGGATGTCACCGTGCTGGCGGCGGCCAGCCTGACCGATGCGCTGGGTCGGATCGACGCCGATTTCGAAAAGGCCTCCGGCCACAAGGTGAAGGCAGCCTTCGGCGGTTCCTCGGCGCTCGCGAAGCAGCTCGAGAAGGGTGCCCCGGCCGACCTCTTCGTCTCCGCCGACGTGCCCTGGATGGACTATGTCGCCAAGGCCAACCTGATCGACGCCGGAAGCCGCACCAACCTGCTCGGCAACCATCTGGTCCTGGTCGGCCCCGCCGACGCCACCGAGACCGTGACCATCGACCGGAATTACGACCTCGCGGCCGCGCTCAAGGGCGGCAAGCTCTCGGTCGCCGACACCGGCGCGGTCCCCGCCGGCAAATATGCGAAGGCATCGCTGGAGAAGCTGGGGATGTGGTCGAAGGTCGAAGGCAGCCTGGCGCAAGGCGAGAACGTGCGCGCGGCCCTGACGCTGGTCGAGCGCGGCGAGGCGCCGCTCGGCATCGTCTACCGGACCGACGCGATGGTCGCGAAGGTGAAGGTCCTCGGCACCTTCCCTGACGACAGCCACCCGCCGATCATCTACCCGGTGGCGCTGACCGTGCAGGGCGCGAAGTCCGACGCCGCGAAAGCCTATCTCGACTACCTGAAGAGTGACGCCGCGAAGGCGGTGTTCGAGCAGGCCGGCTTCGTGGTGTTGAAGTGACGGCTACTTCCGCGCGCGCTTGAACAGCTTGCGCTCCTTCTCCAGCGCCGCTTCCGCCGCCGTCTCGATGCGCCGATAGGCCTCCAGCGTTGCGATGCCTTGCGGCGTCACGCGGGCGCCGCCGCCTTTGGCGCCGCCATGCTGCGGCTCGACCAGCTGCTGGCCGAACATCCGGTTCAACTCGTCGGTCAGAAGCCAGGCGCGGCGATAGGACATGCCGAGCGCGCGCCCGGCGGCGCTGATCGAGCCGGTGTCGCGGATCAGCTCCAGCAGCCGCGCCTTGCCGGGGCCGAAGCGAAGCTCCTCGCCGAGATCGATGCGCAAGCTGATTTCCGCCATCTCCATTTCCCCCGAGAGAAACTCAGCGCACGCCGAGCAGATTGAACAGCAGCGACAAGGTCACGACCGAGCCGAAGGTCGAGGCGATGATGACGCCGGTCGAGCGCTGGGTATAGACGCCGTAGAGATTGCTCAAGACGAAGACCAGCGACCCGGTCGGCAGGGCGCAAAGCACCAGCAGCGAATCCGCCCAGGTCTTCTCCAGCGGGACCAGCGTCAGCATCGCCAGCCCCAGCAGCGGATGAATGAGCAGCTTGAACAGCGTCAGCAGCGCGATCTCGGAGCGGTCGCCCTTGAAGCTCTTCCCCACCATGAAGAGCCCCATGGCGAAGAGCGCCGCCGGCGGTGCCGCGGAACCGAGGATGTTGCAGAATTGGGAGAGAAAGACCGGCACCGGCAGCCCGATCGCCGACCAGAGGATGCCGAGCACCGCGGAGATCACCAGCGGCGACTTGACGACGCCGAGGCCCGCATCGGCGAAGACCTGGGCGCGGTGCGCGGCATCGCTGCGATTGTACTCGACCACTGCGATGTAGAACGGCATCACCAGCGCGCCGTTCAGCACCGTCGAGATCACCGCGGGGAGTTTGCCCGCCTCGCCGAAGGCGGTCAGCAGCAGCGGGATTCCCATATAGCCGGTGTTGGAGAAGTTGGCGGCCATGTTCTGCAGGCCGATCTGCTCGCCGCGCGGCTGGTCGCTGCGGCCGGGGAAGAGCCGCGCCGCGACCAGCCAGGTCAGCACCGCCACTGCCACCACCGCGCCCAGGTAGTCGAGGATGAAGGGCAGGTTGAAGGTTTCGGCGAGCGGTGCCGTCGCCATGGCACCGAAGAACAGCGCGGGCAGGGCCGCGTAATAGGTGAAGCCGTTCAGCGCCTGGGACGCGCCGTCGCCCAGGAGCCCGATCCGGCCGCAGAACCAGCCGGAGGCGATGATCGCGAAAACC
>JAYSFH010000004.1:9452-25368 GCA_041913405.1 Dongia sp.
GGCAGGACGACATTGATGATGGCTTCCATGCAGCGCGACCATGGCAAAGCCGAACCGGCCCGTCTACCCGCCGAATCAGGGACTTATGCCCGGCCTGTGCCCCGGCTTGTAACCCTGGGGGCTGGTCGCTACAGTCCCGGCCAAAATCAGGATAGGACAGGAAAGATCATGACGACCAAGCACCACGCCGCCCTCATCTACACCATGGTCTTGATGGCGGCCGCCGACCGCGACATGACCGACGCGGAAATGACCTCGATCGGCGACATGGTCGCGCATCTCCCGGTGTTCCGTGATTTCGACCGCTCGAAAATCGCCGCCACCGCGGCGGGCTGCGTCGATCTCCTGAACCAGGAAGACGGGCTCGACAAGGTGCTGGCCGAGATCAAGAAGGCGCTTCCCGAGAAGCTCCGCGAGACCGCCTATGCGCTGGCCTGCGACGTCGCCGCCGCGGACAGCAAGGTCAGTCAGGAGGAGGCGCGCCTCCTCGACCTCATCCGCTACTCGCTGCAGATCGGCAAGCTGCCGGCTGCCGCCATCGAGCGCGGCGCCCGGGCCCGCCATCTGACGCTTTAAGGATTCTTTAACCAGGGGATTTTCTGGGCCGGAGCAATAGGTTATTGTTCCGCCCCTGTCGTACGGCTTGGTTTGGGGAAACCGTCGAATGCCTGTCCCGAGTTTGCGCGCCATCGCGATGGCAGCGGTCGCAATGGCGGCGCTCCCGGCGATCGGCCACGAGGCGGTCGCGCAGAGCGCCAGCGACCAGGCCTTCCAGGCCGTGCTCGAGGATCCTGGCAATCTCGAGAAGAACGTCACCTATGCCAAGGCCCTGATCGACGAAGGCGACATCGAGGGCGCGATCGCGGTCCTGGAGCGGCTGGTCCTGCTCTATCCCGACCGGGCCGAGCTCCACGTGACCCTGGGCCAGCTCTACCAGCGGATCGGCAGCGACGCTGCGGCGGCGCAGTCCTATGAGGCGGCGCTCGCCGCCACGACCACCACGCCCGAGGTCAAGGCCCAGGCGGAAGCCCTGCGCGCGGAATCGCTGGAGAAGGCTTCGTCCAGCCATCTGACCGGCAGCCTCTTCGCCGGCATGCAATACCAGACCAACGCCAACGCCGGTCCGCACCACGAGCGGATCCTGGGCAACGGCGCGCTGGTTGATCGCCCGAACGGGGACGACCCCGAGGACGACTTCTCCGGTGTCCTCGGCTTCAACCTGAACCACACCTGGGATTTCGGCCGCCAGGACGGAATGGCGCTGGAATCGCGGCTGGCCGGCTTCAGCCAGCTCTATGCCCAGAACACCGAGCTCGACACCATCCGCGCCGCCGGCCAGGTGGGCTTGGGCTTCAACCCCTTCCCGGGCGACGGCGGTTTCTTCCGTCTGCAGCCCCGGGCCAATTTCGAGGTGGTCTCGACCGACGGCGAATGGCTGGAGGGCGGCGGCGGCCCGGGCCTCGGCGCCACCTTCGTGTTCAACAACACCTTCAGCCTCGAATTGGGCTACGACGCGATCTATCGCAACTACGATCACGTCAAATCCCTCGGCAACACCGAGGACTACACCGGTTTCGAGCACCAGGGCATCGCCACCGTGACCTGGCTGGTCCGCCCGGGCACGACGCTCATCGGCAGCCTCGGCGGCCGCGCCGCCGGGACCACCGAGGACTTCCTCGACTACAAGGGCCTGCAGGCCTCGGTCGGGGTCTACCAGACCTACAACTCGCCGATCTCCGCCTTGCCCTATGACTGGCTGGCGGGTTTCTCCTTCGGCTATGAGACCCGCTGGTATGATTCCCCCGACCCCTCGGTCGATGACGATATCAGCCGGCAAGACGATATCTTCCAGTTCGACGCGGTGAACACGATTCCCCTGACCGAATCCTGGAGCCTCACACAGCAGTTGCAATACTTGCTCGACGATTCGAACCTTCGGAACTACAGCTACGACAACTTCACCGTGGCGATGTCCGCCCGTTGGAGATTCTAGGATTTGAAGATTCTAGGGATTAGGGAGCCCCGGCCATGATCAGACGGGAATGGTTGCTCGGCGTCGGCTTGATCTCCGGCGGCATCGGCGCCGCCTTCGGGACCGCCGGCGACGCTCTGGCGCAGAATGCGCCGACCATCGGCACCGTGGCCGCCGTGAAGCCCGATGCCTTCGGCGCCGCACCCGGTGCCGCCGAGCAGACCCTCACCATCGGCACCGACCTGGTCGCG
Organism: Dongia sp.; assembly: GCA_041913405.1. Lineage (GTDB taxonomy): Bacteria > Pseudomonadota > Alphaproteobacteria > Dongiales > Dongiaceae > Dongia. The sequence continues at coordinate 11,676 of JAYSFH010000004.1, forward strand.
AACCAGACGATCCGCACCAGCACCGACGGCACCGCCAATGTCATCTTCGCCGACCGCTCGACCCTGACCGTCGGCAAGGGCTCGCAGGTGACGCTCGACAAATTCGTCTATGACCCGGCGACCGGCGACGGCGGCCTGGCGATCAACCTCGCCCAAGGCGCGCTCCGCTTCGTCGGCGGCAAGCTTTCGAAGGACGGCAATGTCACGGTGAAGACTCCGACCGCCACCATGACGGTGCGCGGCGGCATCGGCCTGTTCTTCCAGCCGCCGGCGGGCAGCGGCCTCGCCGCCTATGCGGTCTTCCTCTACGGCCAGGAGCTGAAGAACGAGGATACCGGCGAGAGCATCTACCGCCCCGGCTTCGCCTTCAAATTCCCGGCCGACGGCGGCCCGCCGCTGCTGGTCAAGCTCACCGACCAGGAACTCGCCGACATCCTGAAGAACTTCAACACCCAAACCGGTGTCGGCGGCCGCTTCCCGGACCAGGACCTAGCGCTGCTGGAGAACAATCCCGATCTCATTCACGAGCTTCGCGCGCAGATCGAGGACCAGTCGCTGCAGAACAACCCGGCGCTGGAATCCCTGCGCCAGTTCATGGCGACCGTCGCGGTCCAGGACGCCGTCGGCCCCTACGGCAGCTGATCGGCACAGGTCTTCAGCGGGCGGCGATGCGTATCCTCTTCGCCAACCCGCATCCCTATCTGCCCGACAGCACCAGCGGCCGCGAGATCAGCATCGATTCACTGGCCCGGCGCTGGCGCGCCGCCGGCATTGACGTCGCGGTGTTCTGCGCGCGCAACGGCTCGGCCTTCGCCCGCGACGATGCGCTCGGCTATCCGGTCTTCCGGGCTTCGGACCCGGCCGCGGATTTCGCCACGGCACTCGCCGCCTTCCAGCCCACGATCGGGATCTATCCCTTCGGCCCGTTGAGCCTGCCTCTGGTGGCGCAAGGCTTCGCCGCCGGCGTCAAGGCCGCCCTCCATGTCACCAATGTCGAGGCCTCCGATCTCGGTGCAAGCCCGCTCCAGCGGCCCGACCTGATGCTGGTCGCCAATTCCGATTTCACCGCGCGCCGCATCGAAACCCTGCTCGGCCTGCGCCCGCCGGTCATGCCGCCGGTGATCGAGCCGGAGCGCTATCAGGTTGCCGCGACGGGCGATTGCGTGCTGCTGGTCAACCCGACCCTCAGGAAGGGCGTCGAGCTCTTCTTCCGCCTGGCCGCCGCGCGGCCCGACATTCCCTTCCTCGCGGTCGAAAGCTGGAATCTCCACGACGCATGGCGCGCCGTGCTCATGAACCGCGCCCGCCGCCTCGACAACGTGGCGCTCTGGCCGCCGGTCGAGGACATGCGCGCCGCCTATGCCAGGGCCCGCCTCATCCTGATGCCGAGCATCCACGAGGAAACCTTCGGCCGCGTGGTGGCCGAGGCTCAGCTCTCCGGCATCCCGGCGCTCACCTCCGACCGCGGCGCCCTGCCAGAGACGCTCGGCAAGGGCGGCATCGCCGTGCCGCTCGATGCCGGTTTCGACGCCTGGCTCGGGGCCTTCAACCGGCTCTCCGACGACGCGGACCTCTGTCGGCAATGCGCGGCAGCCGCGCGCGCCGAGTCGACGGCGCCGGACCGCGCCCCCGACTTGATCGCCGCGCGCTTCCTCGATCTGCTCCGCCGTTTCTGATCCGGAGACAGTCCGTCCGCCGTGGCGACTCTCGCCCGCGAATCGGGACCTCTGTTATGGTCGGCTTCGGACTGTCGGGGGAGTCGACCGTCCATCGAACCCTTGTTGATGGAGGAGATCTCATGTCGGAATCCCTGCGCTTTGCACCCCTGCTCGGAAGAATCTTGATCGCCGTTCTGTTCGCGCCCGCAGGCTTCCAGAAGCTCACCAATTTCCAGGGCACCGTCGAATACACGGCCCAGCACAACGTGCCGCTCCCGGCGCTTGCCGCGGCAGCGGCGGTCGCCATCGAGCTTGGTGGCAGCATTCTGCTGGTGCTCGGCTTCAAGACGCGCTGGGTCGCCGCCGCCATGGCCCTGTTCGCGGTCGTGACCGCGGTTTTCTTCCATAACGACTTCAGCCAGTTCGCGGAGATGATGAACTTCCAGAAGAACCTCGCCATCGCCGGCGGGCTTCTCGCCTTCGTCTACTTCGGCGCGGGGCCGCTGAGCATCGATAACCGGAAGTAGCGCGCTACCCACTCACCTTCGCTCGAATCCCCCTCCCCCAAGACTGGGGGAGGGTTAGGGAGGGGGTTGATGCAGCCTGAGCGCTAGAGATCCAGCGCCAGGTGACGACAGGCGTGAACTAGACCGCTTCCGCTTCCGCCGCGCGCTCCGCCTTCTTGCGGTCATGCGGCGAGAGCAGCGCCTTCCTGAGCCGCACCGACTTCGGCGTCACCTCGACCAGCTCGTCGTCCTGGATGTAGGCCAAGGCCTGCTCCAGCGACATCTGCCGCGGCGGCGTCAAACGAATGGCTTCGTCCTTCGAGGTGGTGCGGATGTTGGTGAGCTGCTTCGAGCGCAGCGGATTCACTTCCAGATCGTTGCTGCGGGTGTGCTCGCCGATGATCATGCCCTCGTAGACGGCTTCGCCCGGATTGATGAACATCTGGCCGCGCTCTTCCAGATACCAGAGCGCGTAAGCCACGCTGGCGCCGTCGCTGTTGGAAATGAGCACGCCGTTGCGCCGCCCCTCGATCGGGCCCTTATAGGGGCCATAGGCGTGGAACAGCCGGCTCATCACGCCGGTGCCGCGGGTGTCGGTCAGGAACTCGCCGTGATAACCGATCATGCCGCGCGACGGCACGTGCAGCACCAGGCGGGTCTTGGCGCCGCCCGACGGCTTCATCTCGACCAATTCGCCGCGGCGCTGGCCGAGCTTGTCGATGACCACGCCGGAGAAGCCCTCATCGACGTCGATCACCACTTCCTCGATCGGCTCCTGGCGCTCGCCGGTCTTCTCGTCGGTGCGATAGAGCACGCGCGGCCGGCTGATCGAAAGCTCGAAGCCTTCGCGGCGCATGGTCTCGATCAGCACGCCCAGCTGCAGTTCACCGCGGCCCGCAACTTCGAAGGCGTCCTTGTCGCCGGTCTCGGTGATGCGGAAGGCGACGTTGCCTTCGGATTCGCGCATCAGCCGCGCCCGGATCATGCGGCTGGTCACCTTGTCGCCCTCGCGGCCGGCGAGCGGCGAATTGTTGACCGAGAAGGTCATCGCCAGGGTCGGCGGATCGACCGGCTGCGCGTGCAGCGGGTTTTCCATCTGCGGGTCGCAGATCGTGTCGGCGACCGTCGTGTCGGTCAGGCCCGCGATCGCGATGATGTCGCCCGCTTCCGCCGTTTCCACCGGCACCCGCTCGATGCCGCGGAAGGCGAGCAGCTTGGTCAGGCGCCCGGACTCGATCTGGGTCCCGTCGGGCCGCAGCGACTTCACCGCCATGTTGATCTGGGCCTTGCCGCTTTCGATCCGCCCGGTCAGCACGCGGCCGAGATAGTTGTCGTATTCCAGCGTGGTCGCCAGCATCGCGAACGGACCGTCCGCATCCACGGTCGGCGACGGCACGTGCCGCACCACCAGGTCGAACAGCGGCGAGAGATCGACGCGCTCGGCCTCCAGGCTCTCCGCGGCCCAGCCCTGCTTCGAGGAGGCGAACAGGGTCGGGAAGTCGAGCTGCGCGTCGTTGGCGTCCAGTGCCGCGAACAGATCGAACACCGCGTCATGGACCACATGCGGCTCGGCATCGGGGCGGTCGCATTTGTTGATCATCACGATCGGGCGAAGGCCGCGCTTCAGCGCCTTGCCGGTCACGAACTTGGTCTGCGGCAGCGGGCCTTCGGCCGCATCCACCAGCACCACCACGCCGTCCACCATCGAAAGGATGCGCTCGACCTCGCCGCCGAAGTCGGCGTGGCCCGGCGTATCGACGATGTTGATGCGCACGTCCTTCCACTGCACCGAGGTGCATTTGGCGAGGATGGTGATCCCGCGCTCGCGCTCGAGATCGTTGGAGTCCATGACCCGCTCCATCACCTGCTGGTTGGCGCGGAACGAGCCCGACTGCTTCAAGAGCTGGTCGACCAGGGTGGTCTTGCCGTGGTCGACGTGGGCGATGATGGCGATGTTTCTAAGCTGCATAACTATGAACTCATCTATTTCAGGAACCCCCCGCAGGGAGTCGCATATTGCGGTTTCATTTTTTAGGTCGTCATGGCCCACCTGCGCGGATGCGAACATTCGTTCGCCGCGCAGGATGACGAGATTCAAAGGTCTGGAGGCTCGGATCTCATGGCAAGCGTCCTACCAGCCTTCCGTTACACGCTTTGCAGCAGCAGTTCGGAAAGCGGCGTCTCCGGCCGCGCGCCGTAATGGCTGATCACCTCGCCGGCGGCCAGGGATCCGATCCGGCCGCAATCGGCGTGGTTGCGGCCCTGGGTATAGCCATAGAGGAAACCGGCCGCGAACAGGTCGCCGGCGCCGGTCAGATCGACGATGCGCGAGACCGGCCAGGCCGGCACTTCGACGACCGTCTCCGGGGTCACGATCAGCGAGCCCTTCTCGCTGCGGGTCAGCGCCGCGAGATCGCAGGCGCCGCGCGTGATCTGCACCGCCTCTTCGTAGTTGTCGGTTTCCCAGAGCGCTTTGATCTCGCCTTCGTTGGCGAACAGGATATCGACGTGCTCCCGGACCAGGTCCTGGAACTCCTTCAGATAGCGGATGACGCAGAAGGAATCCGAGAGCGTCAGCGCGATCTGCCGCCCGGCCTGGTGCGCGAGGTCGGCGGCCTTCAGGAAGGCCTGCTTGGCCAGCGGCGGATCCCAGAGATAGCCTTCGAGGTAGGTGACCTTCGCATGCTGGATCACTGCCGGATCGACATCGTCCGGCGTGAGCTCGACGCAGGCGCCGAGATAGGTGTTCATCGTGCGCTCGGCATCCGGCGTCACGAAGATCATGCTGCGCGCGGTCGGCGTGTCGCTGGCGACGCTGGCGGTCTCGAAATGCACGCCGGCGGCGCGGATGTCGTGGCGGAAGATGCCGCCCAGCTGGTCGTTGCCGACCTTGCCGATATAGGCGCCCTTGCCGCCGAGGCTGGCCAACCCCGCGATCGTGTTCGCCGCGGCGCCGCCGGAAACTTCCACCGCCGGACCCATCGCGTCATAGAGCTCGCCCGAGCGCTTCGGGTCGACCAGCATCATGGCGCCCTTGGTCAGCGACATGCGGGTCAGGAACTCTTCCTCGCAGTGGGAGAAGACATCGACAATCGCATTGCCGATGCCGCAAACGTCAAAGTGCTTGTCCGGCATCATTCAATCCTGAGGCGCGCCCGCCTGGCGTCATGCTGCGGGCGCGAAAGCCGGCGCAGTATAGGGATCGGCGCGCCCGGCACAAGCCGAAGCACCGCGCTCCCGCACACCCCGAGTCGACATAATCCCCGGGGAATCCAAGCCATTGCGGCGGGTCCGGCGACCCCCTAAATCTGCTCGGTCATACCTTTGAGACAGCGGGGTAAATTCCTTGTTCGCAGCCGTTTCCAAAGCCCTCGGCCAGCTCGGCGATCCCAGGATCCAGAAGCTGATCGGCCTCTCGATCGCCCTCACCATCGCCGTCTTCATCGCCGTGGCGCTGCTCGCCTGGTATCTGGTCGGCTGGCTCTCGGGTTTGAGCGGCTGGTGGGGCGATGCGGCGCAGTTCGCCGGCGTGCTCGGCACGGTTGTGATCGCCTGGTTCACTTTTCCGGCGCTCGCCGCCGCGATCAGCGCGATCTTCGCGGACCGCGTGATCGATGCGGTCGAAGCGCGGCATTATCCGGGTCGTCCGGCACCGCTTCAGGTTCCGATCTGGTCGGTCATTCTCGACGGCGTGAAACTGGCCGCTCTATCTCTGATTGTAAATATCCTGGCCTTGCCGTTCCTCATCTTCCCGCCGGTCTACGCCGTCATCGTCTATGGCGTGAACGGCTGGCTCTTGGGGCGCGAGTATTACGAAATGCCGGCCTTTCGCCGGCTGCAGCGGCCGGTCGCCAAGCAGCTCTATCGCGCCCACAAAGGCCAATTCACGCTCGGTGGAGTGTTAATTGCATTCATTTCCACAATCCCGTTTGTGAATTTAATTGCCCCCATCATCGCCACTGCTTTTATGGTGCATCTTTTTGAATCCGTGGTAAAACTTGAGAGCGATCGGGCTGCTTCGGTGACCCGGCGTCCGCCTTCGGGGGCTAACTAGTTAAGAGAAGGTAACCATAATGTTTGGTAAGAAAAGGGACGACGAAATCGCAGCCGAGCAGGCCAAGGAAGCCGCGGAAGCGGCCCCGCGCAACTATCAGCGGTCGGATGCCGCCGGTGCTCAACCGGCAAGCCGTCCGGCGGTCAATCCGGAGATCGCCCGTCGCGGGCCTGATCTTTCGGTCTTCGGCCCCGGCCGCGGCGCGCAGCCGGCGGCTGCGGCGCAGCCTGCGAAATCCACTTCGTCGATGGAGCCCGAGCACAAGAAGCTGATCGTTGGTCGCGACATCTCGCTCAACGGCGAGATCCGCACTTGCGACACCTTGGTGGTCGAAGGCCGCGTCGAAGCGGTGCTGCAGGACTGCAAGAACATCGAGATCATGGCGCCCGGCGAGTTCAAGGGCGCGGCTGAAGTCGACGTTGCCGACATCAGCGGGCGTTTCGACGGCGATCTGACCGCGCGTCAGCGCCTGATCGTGCGCGCCGGCGGCAAGGTGCTGGGCAAGATCCGCTACGGTCAGCTCGAGATCGAGCGGGGCGGCGTGCTCTCCGGCGAGGTGGAAGTCCTCCCCGAAGCGCAGATTATGCAGGCCCCGACCGCGGCGGTCGGCTGATCGAACCCCGGGGCTTCGGCCGCGGCGCCTTCATCGGGGCGGTGCCGCGGCCGGTACCCTGATCATCTCGGCGCCCAGACTGGGCGTTACTTGAAGTCCCGAGTTGGGGCCCGGCCGGAGCCGGGTGCAGTGCATGTTGGGCTTGCGGGGGAAGTTGTCGCTGGGCGCGGGCCGGATCCGGTTCGCGGGCAGCAGACTCACCCCGGCGCTGACCGCCGCCGCTGCCGGCATCCTCCTCGCCGCCTGCCAGGTGCCGCAGCATCAGCTGAAGACGGCCGGCGCCCTGAACCAGCCAGCACCCGCCCAAACCGCGTTGGCCCAAACCGAGACGGCCGAAGCCGGGACCCCCGAACCGTCGGCGCCCGACGCATTGCCGAAGCAGACGCCGCTGGCCGCAACACCCGCCGTCGCCCAGGGCGACGAAATCCTGCCGACCGCCTTGCGCCTCTCCGGCGATCCCAAGGAGCTGCTCGGCCTCGACCATTCGGCGCTGCGCCGCGTGCTCGGCAAGCCCGTGCAGGTGCGCCACGAGCTCAGCGTCCAGGTCTGGCAATACGTGACCGGCGATTGCGTGGTCGATCTCTATCTCTACGACGATGACGCCGGCGCGCTCAAAGTGACCTATGTCGAAGCCCGCTCCCGCAACGCCGAGCTGAAGCCGACCACGCGCTGCCTGAAGTCGCTGCTCGAGAGACCGACCGCTTCGGCGCAGTAGGGCTCGGGACGGAGACGGATTCTCTCTCGCTGCTCCTGAGGTCGTCGAGACCGTGCCCGTTTTGTTCCAAAAAGTCAAAGTCCGCGTAACCCATTGATTTTACCCGCCGGCCTGATGGTTTCGGGCGCAAGATCATGACTCCGCCGTGGTCTTGGCCTTGTACTGGCAGATATCGCGCACCACGCAGGCCGGGCAGTCGGGTTTCCTGGCCTTGCAGACATAGCGGCCGTGCAGGATCAGCCAGTGATGGGCGTGCAGCCGATAGGGCTTGGGCACGCGCTTCTCGAGTTGGAGTTCCACCGCCAGCACGTCTTTCCCCGGCGCCAGTCCGGTGCGGTTGCCGACGCGGAAGATATGCGTGTCCACCGCCATGGTCTCGTGACCGAAGGCGATGTTGAGCACCACATTCGCGGTCTTGCGGCCGACGCCCGGCAGCGATTGCAGCACCTCGCGATCGGCCGGCACCTGGCTGCCATGCTCTTCGATCAGCATCTGCGAAAGCTTGATGACGTTCTTTGCCTTGGTGTTGAACAGGCCGATGGTCTTGATGAAGCCTTTGAGCTTCGCCTCGCCGAGCTTCACCATCTTCTCCGGCGTGTCGGCGATCTTGAACAAAGGCTCGGTCGCCTTGTTGACCGAGGCGTCGGTCGCCTGCGCCGACAGCACCACCGCCACCAGCAAGGTATAGGGGTTGATGTACTGGAGCTCGCCGCGCGGATCGGGCATCGCCTTCTGCAGGCGCGCGAAGAACTCTTCGATCTGTGCTCGCTTCAACATGCCAATGGTTTCAGTGGGCTTGCTTGCTCCCGGGTGCCGCAAGTCTATACTCCGCGGCCATGGACCACCAAGAGTCAGAGAATAATCCGCCGCAAGAACGTCCCGTCTTCGAGGCGCTGCTCTATCCGCACCGCTCGCTCGGGCGGAAGGGCTATGCGATCCTGATCGCCGGCACCGCGGCGATCGTTCTTCTCTACGGCCTGGTGTTTCTCGCGATCGGCGCGTGGCCGATCTTCGGGTTTCTCGGCGGCGAGTGGCTGCTGTTCTGGTTCCTGTTCCGCAACAACCACCGCGGCGACGACCGCGCCGAGCGGATCCGGCTCTATGCCGATCATCTCATCTTCGAACGCTATGACAAGCGCGGCGGCCATACCAAGGAGCGGCTGCAGCCCTACTGGCTGAACGTCATCCTCGAACGCGCCGAGGAACCCGACAACGCGCTCTATCTCCGCTCGCACGGCCGCTCGATCCGGCTCGGTATATTCCTCTCCGGCCAGGAGCGCCGCGATCTTGCCCGCGAACTCGCAACCGTCCTGGCCCGTCACCGGAGCAGCCCGTCGGTCGGCTGACCTCAGAATGCGCACGCCTTCACCCGCCGGCGCGATCCGGCATCCAGGTCTCGCCGACTACGGCCTGCTGATTCTGCTCTCGCTGCTCTGGGGCTCGTCCTTCCTCGCGATCAAGATCGCGGTCGAGCATGCGATGCCGCCGATGACCCTGGCGCTGCTGCGCATCGCCGTCGGCGCCGCCATGCTGCTTTCCATCGCCCGGGCGCGCGGGCAGCAATGGCCGTCCTTCGGCAGCCGCGGTCTCTGGCTGCGGATCCTGTTTCTCGGCGTGGTCGGCAATGCGCTGCCCTTCTTCCTGATCGGCTGGGGCGAGCAGAGCACCACCTCGCAGCTGGCCGGCATCCTGATGGCGGTGATCCCGCTCCTGGTGGTCATTCTGGCGCATTTCTTCACCCATGACGAACGCCTGCGGCTGCCGAAGCTGATCGGCGTGCTGCTCGGTTTCGCCGGCGTGGTCGTGCTGGTCGGCGTCGATGCCCTGCGCGGACTGGGCGACCAGGTGATCGGCCAGCTGCTGATCATCGGTGGGTGCTTGAGCTACTCGCTCTACGGCGTCACCGCGCGGCGCCTGCCGCAGCTACCCGCGGAGATGCTGGTCGGCGTCATCCTGCTGGCCGGCCTGATCGTGCTGCTGCCGGTCTGGCTCATTCACGACCGGCCCTGGAGCATCGACTGGCAATGGCAGGCGGTCGCGGCCGCGTCCTGGCTCGGCGTGGTCTCGACCGGCTGCGGCAACCTGCTCTTCTACATCATCATGCGACGGATCGGCGCCGGCTTCGCGTCGTTCAACAACTACCTGGTGCCGGTGCTGGCCTTGGGCTACGGCTACCTGCTGCTCGGCGAGCAGCCGCACTTGAACGCCGTGGTGGCGCTGGTGCTGATCCTGGCGGGGCTGGCCTTGCCGCGGCTTATGCCGGAACGCCCCTCTTAAGATCCGTTGGCCTGCGAAGACGACGAACCCAGGTTGAAGCCGAGCACGTCCTTCATGCTGTAGAGCCCCGCGCGCTTGCCGGCGGCCCAGAGCACGGCCTTGACCGCGCCGCGGCCGAAGATCTCTCGGCTGGAGGCCTTGTGCGTGACCTCGATCCGCTCGCCGTCGGCGGCGAAGATCACCGTATGGTCGCCGACCACGTCGCCGCCGCGGATCGCCGCAAAGCCGATCTCGCCGCGGACCCGCGGTCCCACCTGGCCGTCGCGACCGCGCTTGGAGACGCGGCGGAGCTGCACGCCCCGGCCTTTCGCGGCGGCCTCGCCGAGCGACAACGCGGTGCCGGAAGGCGCATCGACCTTGTGCCGGTGATGCATCTCGACGACCTCGATGTCCCAGTCGGTGTCGAGGATGCGCGAGATCTCCTCGACCACCTGCTCGATGAGATTGACGCCGAGGCTCATGTTGGAGGCGAGCACGATCGGCACCCGCTGCGCCGCGCGGCTGATCGCCGCCATCTGGTCGTTGTCGATCCCGGTCGTGCCGATCACATGCGCGGTGCCGGTCTTGGCGGCCAGGGTCGCGTGCTGCGCGGTCGCGGACGGGCTGGTGAAATCGACCACCACGTCGGCTTGCTCGAACAGCGGCTCCGGGTTGTCGCCGATGATGATGCCCAGGGGCTCGCCGCCGGCCAGCGCACCGAGGTCGCGGCCGAGCACATGCGAGCCGCGGCGTTCGGTGCCGCCGACCACCAGCACGCCCGGTGCCGAGATCAGCAGCTTCAGCAGCATCTGCCCCATCCGCCCGGCGCAGCCGGCGATCCCGACCCGGATCGCACCGTTGCTGCCGCGCTTCAGGGCGGGCGCCGCTGGCTTGGCCACGGGCTTGACCGGGGCAGCCGCGGGCTTCTCCGGTTTCTTGTTCTTTTCCAGAGTCTTAGACGCAGTCGGCTTGGCGGCGCTTGCTTTGCCCGGCTTCGCGGCGGCGACTTTCGAAGCCTTCGGCGGCGTGCTGCGGCGCAGTGATTTCGTAGCCATGCAACCCCCTGATACCCGGGGCGGTATCTAATCCGTTCTGCGACGAATCAGCAACAGCCCCCGTTGGAGAATCCTTGTGGATATCCTGTTGGTATCGCACGCCGTTCAGCTGGCGAGTTCGTGCGCGATGACCCGGTTGGCGGGGAAGTGGAGGGTGGCGGTGGTGCCCTTGCCGCGGGCACTGGAGAGGCTGAGCTGGCCCTGGTGCAGCTCGATCATGCGGCGGACCAGCGGTAGGCCAAGACCCGTCCCTTCATGGCGGCGCGCCAAGCCCTGGTCGACCTGGCCGAAGGGCGAGAGCGCCACCGGGATCTCGGAGGGATCCATGCCGATGCCGGTGTCGCGCACCACGATATCGACGCCGTCCGGATGGCCGCCGGGCGTGTAGCTCGGCCGCACCGAGATCACGACGCGGCCGCCGGCCTCGGTGAACTTCACCGCGTTGGTCAGCAGGTTGTTGACCATCTGCTTGACCCGGAGCTCGTCGGCGAAGAGCCGCGGCAAATGTTCGGGCAGGTTGCGCTCGATGGTGATGCGGCCGCGCTGGGCGCGCTCCGCCACCACCTTGATGCAGCCGGTGATGACACGGTCGAGGTCGACCGCCTGGTCGGAGAGATTCATCTGCCCGGCCTCGATCTTCGACAGATCGAGGATGTCGTTGATGATCTTCAGCAGGTCCTTGCCGCTGTTGTGGATGTCATGGGCGTAATCGACATAGCGGTCGATATCGGCGCCGAACATCCGCGAATTGATGATCTGCGAGAAGCCGATGATCGCGTTCAAGGGCGTGCGGAGCTCATGGGACATGTTGGCCAGGAACTCGGACTTCGCGCGGTTGGCGAGCTCCGCGGTCTCCTTGGCGTGGCGGAGGTCGCGGTCCTGGCGCTTGCGCTCGGTGACGTCGCGCAGGATCAGGGCGAAGGCGAGCTCGTCATCGGTGGCGAGCTGGAACACCGAGGCTTCCGCCGGAAACTCGCTGCCGTCGCGCCGCAGGCCGAACATCTCCTGCTGGGTGTCGAACTCGGCGGCCCAGGCGGTGCCGTCGGCCCGGCGTCCGTCCTGCGGCAGCAGGCGGGCGCGGATGCGCTCGGGCAGCAGGATCTCGATCGGCCTGCCGATCACCTCGGCGGCGGAATAGCCGAACACATGCTCGGCGCCGCGGTTGAACAGCTCGATCCGGCTGTCGCGGTCGGCGGCGACGATCGCCTCCGGCGCGATCTCCAGGATCGAGGCCAGGCGCTCTTCGGAAACCTGCAACGCGCGCAGCGCGGTCTCGGCGCGCCGCCGCAGCTTCGCCTCGGCGCCGCGGCTCACCCATTCGGCGGCTGCCAGCAGGAACGCAAACAGAATGCCGCCCGGCAGCAGGATGTAGCGCACTTCGCCGAGCTGCAGTCCGTCCTGGTCGGAAGCGATCGCCGTGAAGATCGCGATCAAGGCGACCATGGGCAGGATCGGCTCGAGCCATTGCGTCTGCGATTCCTGCGCATGCGCACGTTCGGGCTGCGCCGGCTGGTTCCTGCGCTCCCAGGCCGCCCAGCTGACCAGGCCGAAGCCCAGCAGCCAGATCGGCTCGGCGAGCGCGCCCGGCAGATAGTTCGCGCCGAGCATGCCGATGCCCCAGTTGGTCGCGGCGACGCAGAGCACGCCGAGCGCACCGGTCTGCAGCAGTGCGATGAAGCGTTTCCTGGGCTCGGAATAAATCGCCAGCGCGCTCAGCGCGAACAGGAAGGCGGTGCCGTAGAGGAAGGGATAGGCGGCGGCGGCGACGGCGGCGAAGATCGAGCTCGACGTTGCGGCCAGCGAATCGTGCATCAGCATGCCGAGCGTCGTGTAGAGCGCGATGGTGATCATGCCGAGATTGGAGAGCGGGCGCAGGAAGCCGCTGCGCAGCTCGATGCGGCGGATCGAGACCAGCAGGCCGGCCACCGCCAGCACCGGGAATCCGAGATAGCCGAGATCGCACCAGGCCGGGAAGGCCGGCGTCTTGCCAAGCCAGAGCTCGGTGGTGTTCCAAAAGAGCTGCCCGAGCAGCCAGACCGCGCCGGCGCCGGCGAAGCAGAGCCAGGCAAGCCGCTCGCGGCCGCGGAACCGGAAGGCGGTCTGGGCGCATTGCTGCGCGGCGACGAGCGCCGCCAGGGTCCAGGCGAAGTCGATCAGGAAGGCGGCGCGAAACGAGCCCCGCTCGGTCATCCCGAACTGCAGGACGGCATAGAGCACCAGCGCGCCGGTCCAGCCGATGAGCAGCCAGAGGCGCCGCCGCGCGGTCGTGTCCTGTTCGGGGGGCGCGAGACTGGCGATCGACATACGAGTCCATTTGCCCGAGCGGGATTGCGCGGGCTCTCGACCAATCGTTACAGAACGCGGTGAAGAAAGTCTTAACCCTTCAAATCACAGGATTTTTTAAGTTCTCCAGGGCCGGCTGCCGCCGGGGGGCGGACCGAAGGCGCCCAGTCAGAGACCCAGCTTCCGGGAATCGATGCCGGAAAAGCTCAGCGCCAGACGCACAAGGTCCGCCTGGCGCCGCAGATTGGTCTTGCTGAAGATCGACCGCAATTGCGTGCGTGCCGTATTCAGGCTGATGTTCCGCTGCCGGGCGAAGTGCTCGAGCGTCACGCCGTTCGCGATCGCTTCTGCCAGCATCCTCTCCGCCTGGGTGAGGCCGAAGAGACGGGCCAGCGAGACCGGGAAAGCGATCTCCCGCTGCGGGTCGATCAGGAGCAGCACGAAGAGGCCGGCCTTATCGCCGGGCCGCACACCATGCGGCCCATCGTGGCAGCGAACCAGAACGGCGTAGCCGGCACTGCCGCCGGAGAGCTCGGCCTCGATGACGAGGCCG
>JAYSFH010000005.1:0-10625 GCA_041913405.1 Dongia sp.
GGCGTCATCCAGGAGAGCAAGGTCGTGGCCGACCTCGTCGACCTCTGCAAAAGCCAGCACAAGGGCCGGAAGAGCGACGACGAGATCACGCTGTTCAAATCCGTCGGCACCGCGATCGAGGACCTCGCCGCAGCGAAGCTGATGCTGGCGCGGATGTAAGGTCTTAACCCTAAGCCCCGTTGCCAAGCTCGGGCCCAAGGGTATTCTTTCCTCTGGGGCGGTGATAGGCGGAAAGCCTGCACGAGATGGGGGAGATCATGACGCGGGTCTTGGCGTTGCTATGCGTGTGGACGGTGTTGGCCGTCCTTTCCGTTTCCGCCTGGGCGCAGGATGCCGCGGTCAAGGCGACGCTCGACGACCTCGCCCGGCTGGAGCCGCAGATCTCGGCGCTGACACCCGGACAGGGCGCGGGTATCAAGCGGCTGCAGAATCTCCTCAATGTCACCAAGCAGCGTTTCGCCGGGGCCAATGCCGGCGATCCCGATTATCCGGCCGCAGCCAATCGCCTCGCCCGGGCGGAAGCGGCGCTGGCCGACCTCGCCGCTGGCAAGACGCCGGAGCCTGCGCCGGCGGCGCCCGCCGCGACCAGCGTCGAACCGGCCGCAGCACCCGCCTCGGCGACCGCGCCTTCTGGCGATCCCAAGGTCGCCGCCGCACAGGCGCATCTCGACGCGCTGAAGGCCTCGGTCGCCGCGACCCAGCCCAACGAGATCGACAAGATCCAGCAGCAGCGCACTGAACTCGACCAGCTCGCGCGGGAGATCACCGCGGCGCAGAACCCGAGCGATCCGGCCTGGGTCGCCGCGGCCAATGGCTACAACGATCTTGTCGCGCAGATGAATGCGCTGATCGCCGCGGCCAACAGCGGTGGCGGCGCGGCACCTGCACCGAGCGGTGACGCCAATGTGGCCCGTGCCGAGCACGAGCTCGGCCTGATCGAGCGCCAGGTCGAGCCGATGCAGCCCGCCGATGCGCGCCTCGCCGAGCGGTTCCTCGCCGACCTCGACCGTATTGGCCAGACCCTCGGCGCGCTCCCGGACAAGACCACGGCGGAATGGCAGGCGGCGGATACGCACCGCGTGAAGCTGAAGGCCACCATCGTCGAGAAACGCGTCGCGGCGCTGAAGGCGACGCTGCAGCAGCAGATCGACCGGGTGAACGGCCTCACCGCCACCGACTTCGCCGTGGCCGAGACGGTCGATGGCCTGCGCCGCGATCTCGATGGCCTGCGCGCGGATCTCGACGCCCTGGCGGCGCCGGAGGATGCCGGCGTCGTAGCGCTCAACCAGGACATCACCCAGGTCGCTGGCGCCATCGACCAGCGCGCGCAGTCCGCCGGCGCCGCCACGGCACAATATGGCGACGTGAATGCGCGCCTCGCCGAAATCGACGGTCATGCCCGCGGCTTCCAGGTGCCGCCGCCGCTCGCCGGCGGGGCCACCAAGGCCGAAGCCGCCGCCTATGGCGCGGCGATCGCCGGAATCCGGCGGCAGAGTGGCGAAGACCTCGCCTGGCTCGACAGCATCAACGGCAAGGTGCCGCTGACGCCGGAGCAGGCCGAGAGCTTCAACCGCTCGCAGGCGGCGCTGGCCGTGACGACGCCGCAGGCGGTGAACCAGTCGCTGCTGAATTCTCAGGCGGCGCTCGACGGCGCGGTTCAGCAAGGCCTTACCTATGCCGACCTGCTGAACAATGCCGACACCGGCAACGCCGACGACCAGGCCAATCTCATCACCGGCGCCGGCAAGTTCGAGGAATACCAGAAGAACCTCGCCGCCGGCCTCGCGGCGGTCGATGCCGCCACGGCCCTCGACGCGGCGGTGGCGCGGACCGACGCGCCCGACCGCGCCGCCCAGCGCGCGAAGATCGCCGCGGCCATGGAGAAATACCAGAGCAGCCACGGCGGGGCGCTGGCCTCGGTGCGCATGCCCGCGGCGCGATCATCGGATGCCGAGCTGGTCGCGATCGCCGAGGAGGTGCTGAAGCGCCCGGAATACGGCTACCAGTGGAAACGGCTGGTGGTGAATGCCGACCTGCAGCATTTCGACAAGATGACCGGCAGCATCGACGAGAACACCAGCAGCGACCTGGTGGTCAGCGTCTATCACTGGATCTGGGACGAGTTCCAGGTGACCACCGCCGAGCAACGCGACGGCAAATGGTATCTCTACGCCAACAAGCTGCGCCACTTCACCTCCGGCGGCCCGACCACCCCCACCGGCCGCTGGATCCTCGCCGATCGTTTCGAAGGCAGCGAGATCCTGGAAGCGAATATCGCGGAGTGACGCGGCCTGAATCCGGGTGTTTGACAAGGCGGGAGGTGGCCCCCACACTCGCTGCCATCGGGCGTTGCAGAGCAATGGGGCAGGCGGGCGAATGCGGGGTGGGTGGATCGGGCAGCTGCCTCTAGCGGCCGCGGTGCTGGCCGGATGCGTCCAGGCCCCGACGACCGGCGGCAGGAATCCATCGCGCGAAGGGGTTCCCGCATTCGCGCCGACCGCCACGTGGTACTCGCATGTGGAGAGGCGGGGCGATCGGATTCTCTATGCCCATGCCGGTATCGCCAATGTCGAGCGCGACGCCGCGCTGCTGATCGGCTGCACCTCGACGCAGAAAGGCGTGCTGCTCGGCGTCACATTCGGCTCCAGCTTGTCCATCGAGGAGAGATGGCGGCCGGTGACGCTGACATTGGACGGCAACAGCACGCTCACGCAGAGCTGGATGAGCGGCGACACGGGCTACGACATCGAGGATTTCGAATCCGGTTTCGCCGCGGTCGTGGAGGCGCTGAAGGAGCACCGCTCCGTCACGCTGGTGATGGGCGATTCCGATGCCCCGCTCGACCGCAGCAGCTTCACCCTCGACGGCGCCGAGGCCGCGATCGACCTCGTGATCTCCAACTGCGCCAAGGCGGTTCCGGACTGAAGCCGGATCCTGTCACAGACCCCGCTGCAGGAAGGCGTTCATCCGCCGCGCGAAGGCGGCGGGATCGGGGAGGGTCTCGCCGTCCTGGATCCGCGCCTGGTCCAGCAGCAGCCAGCAGGCATCGTCGAGCGCGCTGTTCTGCCCGCCCTTGGAGACCGCTTTGGCGAGGCTGGCGATCATCGGATGGGTGCCGTTGATCTCCAGCACCCGCGGGAGCGAAGCCTCCAGCTTCTTATGCTGGCGCAGCAGCTTTTCCAGATGCATGTCGAGATCGCCCTCGGCCGCGACCAGGCAGCAGGCGCTGTCGGTCAGGCGCTCGGAGACCCGCACGTCCTTGACCGCGTCCTTCAGGGTGAGGCGCATCAGCGCGATCAGATTGTCGATGCCCTCGGCCTTGGGCTCCGGCTTCTCGTCCTTCTCGCCGTCGGCCTTCTTGACCGTGTCGAGCTCGGCGCTGCCGCGGGTCGCCGACTTGAACGGCTTGCCTTCGTAGTCGTTCACCGCCTGCATCCAGAACTCATCGACTGCGTCGGTCAGCAGCAGCACCTCGACGCCCTTCTTCCGGAAGCCTTCGAGATGCGGCGAGCGCTGCAGCGCCTCGACCTCTTCGCCGCTGATCGTGTAGATGCCGGTCTGGCCTTCCTTCATCCGGCCGATGTAGTCGGCGAGGCTGACCGGCGCATCTCCTGCGGTGGTGCGGAAGCGCGCGAGCTTCAGCAGCGCGGCGCGGTTCGCTTCGTCCTCGTAGATGCCTTCCTTCAGCACCGCGCCGAAGCTCTCCCAGAACTGGAGATAGCGCTCCGGCTCGTTCTCGGCGATCTTGGCGAGCTCGCTGAGCACCCGCTTGACGAGGCCGGCGCGGATCTTGGTGATCAGCGGATTGGCCTGCAGGGTCTCGCGGCTGATGTTGAGCGGCAGGTCCTCGGAATCGATGACGCCCTTCAGGAAGCGCAGCCAGCCCGGCAGCAGGTCCTCGCAATGGTCGGTGATGAAGACCCGCTTCACGTAGAGCTTCAGCGACTGCTTGCGGTCCGGATGGAACAGGTCGAACGGCTTGCTGCCGGGGATGAAGATCAGGCCGGTGTAGTCGATCTTGCCCTCGGCCTTGAAATGCAGGGTCGCCCAGGGCGCGTCGAAGGCATGGGCGACGTGATGGTAGAACTCGGTGTATTGCTCCGGCGTGACCTCCGACTTCGACCGGGTCCAGAGCGCGGCCCCCTGGTTCACATGCTTCTCGGCGCCGCCGTCCATCAGCCGGACCGGCAGCGCGATGTGGTCGGAATACTTAGCGACAACCTTGCCGACATTCGCGCTGTCGAGCCATTGGTCCTCGCCCCCCTTGATGTGGAGGACGATCTCGGTGCCGCGGGTCTTCTTATCGGCCGGCGTCACGGTGAACTCGCCGCGTCCCGTGGATTCCCAGGTCCAGGACGTCTCTTCGCCGGCGCGCTTCGAAGTGACCGCGACCTGGTCCGCGACCATGAAGGCCGAATAGAAGCCGACGCCGAACTGGCCGATCAGCGAGACTTTCTTGTCGCCGCTGGCTTCGGCCTCGAGCTCATTCATGAACTGCGCCGAGCCCGACCGGGCGATGGTGCCGAGATTGGCAATGAGCTCGTCATGGCTCATGCCGATGCCGTTGTCGGCGATGGTGAGAAGCCGGTTCGGCTTGTCGATCGTGATGGTGACGGCGAGGTCCGGGTCGTCGCCCAAGAGGCCCGCCTGGGTGAGGCTCAGGTACCGCAGCCGGTCGCAGGCATCGGAGGCGTTGGAAATGAGCTCCCGGAGGAAAACCGATTTGTCGCTGTAGAGCGAATGCGCCACGATGTCGAGCAGGCGGCTGACCTCAGCCTGGAACCCGTGCTTCTCAGCGGTCCGCTCCGCGACCATGATCCGATGCTCCTCAGCAAAAGCGAGATTTCGGCCGCTGATATGCGGAATTTCCGCTCCGGATTCAAGATGCGCCTTTGCGGAGGTTTGAGGGCGGCGGCTTCAGGCGGCCTTGGCCAGTTGCGGCATCGGCAGGTAGATCCGAAACGTCGTGCCAAGGCCGTCGTTGGTCTCCACCGAGATCGTCCCCTCGAGGCCGAGCACGATGCCATGCACGGCGGCAAGGCCGAGGCCGCTGCCCTGGCCGATCCCCTTCGTCGTGTAGAAGGGCTCGAACATATGTTCCAGGACCGCGCGCGGGATCCCGCCGCCATTGTCCCGGACGCTGAGGCAGATGCAGGGCCGGTCGGGCGGCACCGTGCCGACATGCACGAAATGGGTCCGGCCGTCGGTCGTGGTCACGACATCGAGCGGCGCGCCGTCGACCGGCGGGATGTGCCTGGCGCCGATCCGGTCGGCGGCACGGTCGAACGCCGGATGGCGGATCGCCACTTCGATGGCGCCGGGGCGCATGCCGATCGCGTCGCGGGCGTTGACGCAGAGGTTCATGATGATCTGCGATATCTGCCCGGCATCGGCCCGGATCGCGGCGGAATCGCTGCCGGTGAGCGAGGTCAGCATGCTCTGGGGCGTGGTCGCGCGAAGCAGCGCCAGGGTTTCCCTGGCGATGGCGACGACATCCACCTCGGCCTCGGCCCGGCCTTCGCCTGCGGCGTCCTTGCGGGAGAAGCTCAGGATCTGCTTGACCAGGCCGGAGGCGCGCATGGCGCCGCCGACGATCTTCTCCACCATGCGCTGCTGCTGCGGCCGGTCCGCCAGATCCGCCTTCAGCATCTCGGCGAAGGTCAGGATCGCCGTCAGTACGTTGTTGAAGTCATGGGCGATGCCGCCGGCCAGGCGCCCGATCGCCTCCATCTTCATGGCATGGTGCAACTGGTCGCGGAACGCGGCGCGCTCGCGCTCGAGACGCGTCCGCTCGGTGAGGTCGGTGCGCATCAGCACCAATCCGTCCTCCGGGCTGCGCTGGGCGCGATAGAGGAAGGTCCGGCCGTCGGCGAGGCGCGCGAGGAAGTTGTCGGCGCTGGTCGTGACCCTGGTCATGAAGTCCGCCTTGAGCGCGGCGGCGGCCTGGTCGCTGTCATCAAGCATGCCGGCCTCCGCCTGCAACAACCGGTCGAGCGGCGCGCCCGGATCGGTGCTGGCGGTCTGCCCGGCGAGCAAGGCACGATAGGCCTGGTTGGCAAACACCACCCGACCCTGGCGGTCGCTGACGACGAACGGGTCGGCCAGGGTGTCGAGCGCGCTCTCCAGCCGCTCGCGCTGGCGGATGGTCTCGGCGCGGGCGGCCCCGGCCTCGCGCGCGGACGCCTTTGCCACGCCGGCCTGCCGGATCGTGAGATAGACCAGCGCGCCGCCGGCGAGCAAAAGCAGCAGCACGAAGCCGATCATCTGGTCGAACACCTCGCCCAAGCGGACGCGGTTGAGCAGGGTCGAGTCGTTCAGCAGAAGATACTGCGTCATGTCCCGCGTCTTCAGCCGCTGCGAGGCGATCAGCGAAGCCAATGGGTCCTCCGCAGCCCGGTCGCCGTCGATGACGCGATCCACGCCCGTGTCGAGCGTGCCCATGGTGCGGTCGAGGATGGTGAGATCGACACCAAGCTGCGGCAAGGCGCGGACCTGGCTGGCTTCCGCGGAATCGCGGAGGAACAGCAGCCGGCTGACGTAGATCTCGCGCTGGAGATCCAGGGCTTGTGCGTTCTCCGCCGTGCGGTCGCGACGGAAACGCTCGAGCGCCAAGGCCAGCTTCAAGGCCTCGGAATCGCTCTGTACGGCGCCCCAGCTGCCCTGGCGATAGGTGTGCTCGATCAGCTGGCTCTGCCGGATCAGCGCCTCCGCGAAATAGGTGCCGGCCGCGAGCGATGTCAGGGCGGCGGCGATCAGGATCCAGTGGAATAGACGAAGAAAGCGCGGCTTCATTCTGCGTCGATCGTCTTCATCTGCCAGATCATCTTGGTGGCGGTGGCTTCGTTCTGCAGCTCGGGATGCTGGTCCAGCGGATAGACCAGCCAGAACGGGCCCTTGTCCCGCACCCGCATATATTTGCCGTCAACCTTGTAGGCGACGATCACGTCGTAGTTCGCGGCATCGCTGAGCGGGACTTCGACGCTGTAATCGTTCAGCGCGGTCATCATCAGCTTCGGTGCGGTGAGCCCGGCGGCCTTCAGCAGGTCGCGCAACAGCACGCCGTCGAAGGTGGTCTTTCCCGGCAGGAAGGGGGTGGCCGTGACGATCCGGGCCTGCGGCATTTTCTCCAGGTCGGCGACCGTGACCTTATAGCCCTCGGTGCCGATGGCCAGGGCCAGGGTCTCCGGCTGGTCCTGCGCCGCCGCCGCGGCGCAGCCGATGAGAACCGCACAAATCGCCGCCAATACAAGGCGATACACCCGCATGACCCCTCTCGCTCAACCTGCTTGAAGCCGGGGGCAGGATGACATGGGTGATTTAAGGCGGAATTAACACCTATTCGATACGTTTCGGTCGCGTTGTCGCCGGTGCCGAGCCGGCGGGGTGCGCGAGGGAAAAGAGATGTCAGCGAACGAGATGCCCGCCAGCAAAGCCACCGTCCTGCTGGTCGAAGACGATGAGACTGTCCGGGAAGCCGTGTCCCTGATGCTGGAGCGCGCCGGCTACGCAGTGACCACCGCCGAGAACGGGCTGGCCGCGGCCGCCCTGCTGGAAGACTGGGGCCCCAAGCTCGTCATCACCGATATCTTCATGCCGGACGGCGACGGGATCGAGACTCTCAACCTCGTCAAGCGCCGCTGGCCCGGAACGCCCGTGATCGCGATCTCCGGCGGCAGCCCGATGCTGCGCATCGACTATCTTCAGGTGGCCGACGACTTCGGCGCCGCCGCGACCATCGCCAAGCCCTTCGTCACGGAAAGCTTCCTCGCGACGGTTGCCAAGGTCCTCGCCGACGGCCCGCCCGCCCGCGCGAACTGATCCGCTTCATTATCCCCGTGAGTTCTGGCAGCATGCCGGGACATTGCCCTCGCGGAGGATGAGATGGCCACCCGCCTGCAGCCCGTTCCGGCTTCCAACACGCCGGCCAGCGATCGTTCTGATGAAGAGTGGCGCCTGCGCCGCGAGCTCGCGGCCTGCTACCGGCTGATCGCCCATTTCAAGATGACCGACCTCATCTTCACCCATATCTCGCTGCGGATTCCGGGGCCGGAGCATCATTTTCTCATCAACCCCTACGGCCTGTTCTTCGACGAGATCACCGCGTCCAACCTGGTGAAGATCGGTCTCGACGGCCGCGCGGTGGAGCCGACTCCCTATCCGGTGAACCCGGCGGGCTTCGTGATCCACAGCGCGATCCATGGCGCGCGCGACGATGCCCATTGCGTGCTCCACACCCATACCAAGGCGGGCTGTGCGATCGCCGCGCAGCAGGGCGGGCTGCTGCCGGTCAACCAGATCAACCTCGAGTTCTACAACAACGTCGCCTATCACGATTACGAAGGCATCGCCCTCGACCTCGACGAGCAGAAGCGGCTGGTGGCCGACCTCGGGTCGAAGTCGGTGATGATCTTGCGCAACCATGGCCTCCTGACCGTCGGCAAGGACGCGCAGCAGGCGTTCCTCCGCATGTACTACCTGGAGAAGGCCTGCGAGATCCAGTTGACCGCGCAGGCCGGCGGCCAGGCCCTGGTGATCCCGCCCCGGCAAGTCTGCGAGCATGCCGAGCGCCAGTTCAACGCGCCGCCGGCGCCTTCGAGCGACGGCCGCACCTTGAGCGATCCCGACGGCTATGATCTCGCCTGGAGCGCGCTCCTGCGCCTGCTGGACCGCATCGACCCGGGCTACAAGAACTGATGCGCCGTCTCCTCCTTGCGCTGGTCCTGCTCCTTGCCGCGATCGGCGCGGCGGCGGCGGACGACTTCGTCGGGAAATACGCCGCCGCGGGCGTCGATCCGCAGGACCGCGCCTACAAGGCCGCCGTCCAGATCGAGCAGCTCGACAAGATCGGCGTCGGCTACGGCGGCGCCGACACCAAGTTCGGCATCGCCGTCTACAAGGTCAAAGGCGGCGTGCTGGAAGGCCTCTGGGCCGACAGCGGCGATCTCAAGTCGGAGCTGGGCAAAGAGACGCTCGAAGGCTCGCCCGATCTCAACGGCACTTACAAGGTGACGCTCGGACAGAACCGTGACGGCATCACCAACTACACCGGCACGATCGAGATCAAGCGCACCGGCAACACCTTCGTGTTCTACTGGCCGATCGCCAAGCCGCCCAGCATTGGTGTCGGCGTCCTGCTCGACGACATGCTGGTCGTTGCCTACAGCAGCAATCCCGAGAAACTGCCCGGCGTGGTGGCCTACCAGGCAACCGACGCCGACACCCTCGATGGAATCTGGGCCGGCCTCGGCGTCAAGAAGACCGGCAACGGCTCCTACAACATCGTCGCGCCGAAGAAGGCCGGCACCGAGACGCTGAAGCGCCAGCCCTGAGGGCTGGACTCAAACGATCAGGTTCTGCGGCTTGCCGGCGAAGAAGTTGAGGATGTTGTCCAGCCCGCCGCGCACCAGGCGCTCGAGCGCCGCGGTGCTGTTGAAACCGATATGCGGCGTCAGCACCACGTTCGGCAAATGCATCAGCGGGCGCGCCGGCATGGGCTCGGTGGGGAAGACGTCGAGCCCGGCACCGTAAATCTTGTTCTCGGTCAGCAGCTTCTCCAGGCAATCGTAATCCATCAGCCCGCCGCGCGCGGTGTTGATGACGATGGCGCTGGGCTTCAGGCTATGGAGCAGCACCGCGTCGATCAGCCCGCGGGTCGCGTCGTTCAGCGAGAGATGCAGCGAGACCACGTCCGAGGTGGCGAAGAGCTCGGCCAGGTCGATGAATTTCACGGTCGAGAAGTTGCGGCGATAGCGGCCGGCGGTGCGGGTCCAGGCCACCACTTCCATGCCCAGGCCCAGCGCCATGCGGGCGGTCTCCCGCGCGATCGGCCCGAAGCCGACCAGGCCGATGCGGCGGCCCTTGAGTTCCAGGCCCGAAGGGTGCTCGGCCCAGCCGCCGCCGCGCACGATGCCGTCGAACTGCACCACCCTTCGGGCGACGCCGAACATCAGTGCGATGGCATGCTCGGCCACCGTGCGGTCGCCGTAGCCGGGCGTATTGGCGACCCGGATCCCGCGCACCCTGGCCGCGTCGAAATCGACGAAGCCGTCCACGCCGATGCCGAGAAAGGAAATGATCTTCAGATTGGGGCAGGCATCGATCGCGGCCTTGGAGACCTTGGCCCAGTTCAGCAGGATCGCATCGGCCTTGGCGCAGCGCTCGATCAGCAGCGCGTCGTTGTCGACCGTGCCGGTCTCGACCGCCAGCGTCATGCCCTCCGGCAGCTTCCAGCTTTTCAGCAGGCCGACCGTTTCCGGCGAGGCGTCGGGTGAAGCGATCAGCGGCAAGGCGAGGTCCCCGGATAATTCGAATCATTCTGGCCGAACTCCGCCGCGCGATCCAGCATCTCGACGGCCGCGGATCGAGCCCCTAAACTCGCGGCCTTTCCGAACATGCAGCACAGGGGAGTAGAGCCATGAAACCGGTGGTCTGGGGTGTCGTCAGCACGGCTTTGATCGGCATGGAGAAGGTCAATCCGGCCATGCTCAAGGCGAAGGGCGTCGAGTTTCGCGGCATCGCTTCGCGCGACTTGAAGAAAGCCCAGGAAGCGGCGAAGAAACTCGGCATCCCCAAGGCCTACGGTTCTTATGAAGAGCTGTTCGCCGATCCGGAGATCGAGGCGGTCT